>NZ_JAGJEF010000118.1:0-8597 GCF_018100875.1 Pseudoalteromonas sp. MMG012 | reverse complement strand
ATCGCTGTTTTTCTTTATACCGGAATACGTTTCGATGAACTCAGAAACATCAAAGTCTCGGAAATGGATATTGAAAGCCGTGTCTTATTTATCAAAAACTGAAAATGAAATAAAGACAGGCTTATCCCTATGTCAGCGGCATTAATTGATATCCTTAAAAACTACATAGCTCAAAGAAACCGACTAAAGAAAAGGTGCATCTATTTTTTTACTTCTAGTAAGCATGATACCCAATTGAGCTATGACGTACTCAAGCGCTATATTTCTTCACTCAGGGAATACAGTGGAATATATTTTTATGCCCATAAACTACGCCGTACCTTTGCTACTTTGATGCTTGAAGGAGGTTGTGATTTATTCGCGTTAGCAAAAATGATGTGACACAGTGATATAAGAACCACAGAAAGGTACTTAAGCGCGACAGTTAATCATTTGCATAAACAAGTGAATAAACACCCGTTGAATTTTTAAGTTGTTGACACGTTCGTTGAGCCAGAGCTGTTTCAAGACAAAATGAATAAGCTTCTTCATGTACATTATCAAAGAGCTCTAATTCTTCACGTAAATTAGTGAGCAATACCCTCACCAGTCCTAAATCTCTGCTCCTAAAATATGAAACCCAACGTTGGATCGAAAGTGGCAAGCATTGGGTTTCATTCTGCAATATGTATTAGTCTGATCTAACTACCGATACTAAGAATACACAGAGTTGTGCTTAACAACCCTGAGATTTATTGAACAAGTTAACATCCTTTCAAACAATTTAACTCAGATTAAATTGTTTCTAAAATGTGATTGCATTGTGACCAATATTTATTAAAGAGAGTAACAACATATTCTTTGCTTGAACAAATATTAACGCATTGTACTACAACAACCAGCATCGCAAGCACAACAAGTAATAGCTCCACAACACTTATAATATTGACCTGTAGAGCACACACCACCACAGCAATCACCTGATGATGCTAAAATACCCACGTCGCTTATTTCATCAGTTAATGACGGCTTGTCATCACAACTCATGTTAGTTAGCTTTTGAATCACATTTCGGTCAACTTGGATTGTTGAAGTTTTTCCTTTAATAGCTACTTCAGTAGAGTTTTCTCCGAAAAGTATAATTGACCCTTCGATATCATTACGATAAGCAACATCAGCGTTTAATAGCTCTACCCAAGAGCCACCAGCGTTCTCTTGTACTGTATGGCTAACCATAGGGAAAGTAGTAGATTCCTTTTCATGAAATGCGGCTGTTAATCTAATGCGGTAAGTTTCGTTTTTATTTTCATCTAAAAAGGTAATTGTTGCTGGTACACCAACAGCTAATTGAGTCGTCGCTTTACCTACAGATTGACCATTTACATCAATATCAAATCCATATTCGACGGCTTTAACCTTTAATAGCTCTTCTTTAATTTCTAACCCATCAATAGACTTAGCTGCTGATGATAGAGCAATGTTAGAAAAGAGTAGGGATAGAGCGATAAAGATATAAACAAACACTTTCATTATTAATTCCTTAAATTATGTGAGTATTACAAGTAAAAGAGTATTATATGCCCTTAACATTTTGGTTTCAATAGTTGCATTTTTGTTGTTGATGTTGTGCTAAAGTGCTTGCAAGTCATGTTAGCGTGTTTGCATAGAACTGGTTTTAATAGACATAGTTTGACTCTTACGTATTTATGCTGCTTCCTAAACCATTGAACACTTAGACTTTGCGTGACCATCAAATGCTCTTACCTGTGCTTTGCTGTGAAGAAGATAATTAGAAATTGGTTGTCCTGTAATCATGCTTTAATTCTGAGTGAAGACGTCAATATTTAGTTAAGTGATAACGCCGTTTTGAAACGGAAAAACACAAAAAAGCTAGGGTAGGGCCATATAAAAACATGGCATAAGAAGTATGCAGAGGCACTCAAACGCAATAATGAATCATTTATCACAAACAAGAGAATAAACACCCGTTGAGTTTCACGGTGTTACCTAGTGCTGTCTTGTATTATTAATATAAATGTAATTTTGAAATGTATACCCTATGAAAGAAAAACGTGAGAATACTTTAGAACGAAATCGATCTATAACTGATAAGTTCCATAAGGACTTAATTGGTAGTGTAGATCAGCAAAATAAAGTAAAAATTAGTGATATCAAATCAATGTCATTTTATTTGCCACCCATAATTAAAGTACAAGAACTATTGGGTGTTATTTCGAATCAAAAGCAACTCATAGATTTGCTCGAATCGTATTTTGAAAAACCATTAAAAATATCTACCACCAATAAATATGCCATTTTTAAACAAGGTGTTGGCTTAAGAACTGTGAACAAAATAATGAGCTGGGTGAAAGAGATTCCTTTTCCTTGGGAGAAATTAGCTAGTAAAAAAGTCATGACTCGGGTTATAAAAAGTAATAGAGCAGGTTCTAATGCTGGAGCTTGGCTTTCAACGATAAGCGGTTTTAGGGTAAGTTATCATAGTGAAAAAAAAGATGAATTCACCCCCTTATTTAACTTTATTGAAAAGCGCTGTAGTACCGAAGACGATTTAATTTTACGCGTGCAAAAAGATGTTGAAGCTGGAAAATTAAAACCTAATGATATTGCTGCTGTATGGGCAGCTCAGCAATCATTATGGGTGAAAAATCCTTATATACCACATGACATTAGTGAAAACATTATTGAGCTAATGTTAAAGCACCAACAAAGAGGAAAGTTAACTCAGCAGCAAACGTTAGATTTCATCGAGTGTTATCTTTATCTCTTTTATGATTTTTATTTGGAAGCGATAACACATTTTGAGATCGGTTGTCGTATGAGGTATGGAACAGATCAAGATAAAATTGAAAATGATCTGGGTATGATCACTAAAGCGATAAATGCTTATGCAACACAAGATGACATAAGAACGTGTTTCGCTGGTATATTAAAAGAGTTTAGGGATGCTTTATCCCAATTAGGCAGCGAAACAAGCTTTCGTAAACTGGCTAGCTTTATTGAAATAAATGAAGCTGAGCCTGGCGAATTTGGTGAATCAAAAGAAGATAAACAGTATAAACAACTTAAGGATTGGCGAAACGGCAAAAACCTGCCTAGTAATAAAAAACTAAAAGCATTTTTGCGAAATATAGATGAATACGCTGAGAAAAAAAGTGGCAGTTTAACTTTTGAAATGTGCAAAATTGCAATGGGCATAGATAGGCTCGTACGTGAGTTATTGGGTCAAGCTCAAAAAGAAAATTGTAAACAAGTAGATGTAGAGATCGTTATTAAGAAGGTATTGTCGAATATCCCTAATTACTACCGAGTTAATTTAAAAGCTGAACTTGAAAGAAGAGAGCCATCGATATAGATATCTTAGCTAATACATCTTAGCTCTCTAGAGCAATAAAGATAATCATACTACTCGTTATTTAATTGCTCTTGCCAATCGTCAGGACGCTTAGCTTCACCTCGGCTTTGCCAATAGGTATCATTTTCGGGGTCTAATTGTTTAGATCGATTGTCGATATCATGTTGCTCCATAATTATACGATTCCATTGTTTTTAGCTGTTGAACTTAAAGCTTTAGTAGCGAAACAGCTCTTAACAATTTTTCCGTCACTTTGTTTGGCTATGGTACTTTGAATTCTGCGAGCTGACTCAATTGTCATTGGGGTTTTATCGGTGTTCATTTGCATACTCCTTATATAAAAAATAGTTAATGGTTAATCGAAACTTCTGTTAACGAAATGGATTATGCAACGGTGTATCCGAGAAATAGTGGGGGGGATTGTGTTCAAAACAGTTTTTATTGAATTAAGCTGCCATAAAAATCGATATTTAAAGTGATCTACCTCTGTTACACAGCACATATTACAGGGTCGATCTAATATAATTTAGAACAAACGTACTATCTTGGATTTGAGCAGAAAATCTTCGCCAACAATAAGTGGCTTGTAGGTCATTCCGTTCGAACTTAATTTATCTGCTTGGTCTGCAATAGCAGAGCCAATACCTTCTGGAATATTGTTTACCTTGGCAAATGATGTGGGCAAGCTGAAGTCAAGTACTTCCATAGAAGGAAGAGTTAACCAAGCATGTAAACTCACTTCGCCTTCCACCCCTGTTTTTAGCATTTCAGCGAGAGACTCTTCGGTTTGTTTGAACATAGTTGATTTTTCAAATTCAACATATCCGATAGTATAGAAAACAGGGCAGTCAAAAAACTCAGTGAATACCCGCTTTAACCTGTAGTGGAGAGATAAGCACTGCCCAACGATCTCTTTTTCAGATAACAAGCCTATTTCTTTTTGGATAACTTTTGCCAGCTCCGTAGGGTTTGTTTTTTGAAGAAAGCTTGAACTATCACAAGCTCCTACATCTGGTGAACTGAGGCCAAGATTACTTGTTCTCTTTACGGCTTCTATAAAATCATCTTTATACATTGTTACCTTTCCTTTTAATTAAAGTTAAGTAATAAGGATGGTTTTTTATTTTTCAAGTAATCCAAAGGTATTTTTAATTGATTTATTTTTAGCCTAAAATTAGTAAGCTAACAACAAATGCTTCAATATCTAGTATGAACAAGTGAAAGCTAAAAAGGCAATATGAATATATTCATATATGAAAAGCGCCTTAAACGGCGCTTTGAAGTGATTCTTGAAGTTTCTTTAGTGTTGTTTCATCAGCAGGCTGCACAGTATTTTGCTTTTTAGGTAAGTCTGGAGACGAAATCCCTCGACCGATCACTTGTGAAAGCTCATTTCTACTCAGTTGCCACATGCTTTAAAATTCCTTTTTGCACTGTTGTGATTGTTCGCGTGGGAGATCAGGAGAACGAGAGTCGCCCCCTTTCACTTGTTTTAATAGGTATTCATTTAGTATTTCCATAATTCAACTCCCTCGATTTGGCTTATATTGCATAAGTTAATAAACACTCACACAAAGCCAATAGAATAAAAAAATATAGGGTACAGATTAAATGACGTATTGCTGCCTAGATCGCACTAAAACCATGTGATGAATTTAGCAATATTATCGTATCAGTCACCCCCGTTATAAGGTATTGGGAGCGGTATTTGTTGCACTTGTTGACGTGCAGGGAGATCTGGTGAACCAGAATTCATACCACCCTGAATTTTTTTTAATTGTTCAGCTTTGAGCTCTATCATAATTCAATTCCCTCGACTCTGCTTTTATTGCATAAGTTATGAAACATCCACACAAGAGAAACTGAATAAGCAAAATTATATTATCCCTACAGAAAAGCTTGAAGTAGGCATTATCGAGCCAGTAGTACTTGTAAGCTAACACTTCAAACCATGTAATAATGTTAACTAAAATTGATAAAGCAACGATCAATATAATAGCGCATTCTTGTGCAGAAAATTTTTGTTTTTTATAGACTTGGAGATAAAAATCTGTGCCCGTTTTGCTATAAAGAAACAATGCTAAGTCCTTACGATAAAGGATAGGGAACATAAAAACAATATTAATTAAAGCTTCAAATATATAGTAATGCGTATTCCATTGAACAGTAATGGGAAACGTAGTCGAGCTAATCAAAACTATTAAAAAGTATGAAAGTAAAAACCATCGAGCGGTAGGTACTTTCCAACTAAACACCAACCCTAGTGCAACAATGACAGGGAAAAGATAATCTACAATTGTATAAATATCATTCATACCAATTTATTCCTTTTCTTGTTCTTCAATAGGTACATCTTCAATGTTCGAATCCTTTAAATCAAATACATTACTCAAGTCTTTACCAAAAATTAAAAACAGCTCAAAAAGCTGGGTACAGGTCATTTCAGTTTTGCCTGATTCATAATTACTGACACTTGCCTGATCAACACCTAACTTTTCCGCTAATTGTTTTTGAGTCAATTTTTTTTCGAGCCTCATTTGTCTGATTGAGCGTTGAACGTACAGCTTAAAATTATTCGTTTTTTTCCTTCTTGTACTTTTAATCACACGCTTGTACCTACTCCTTATTCCATAAGCGAAAACTATCAGCTAAGTAACCGTATGACAACCATTTGTTAACAACTGGGGTGTGAATTGAGTATTTTATGAAGATTTTTATACGATAGAGTGTTTGTTCCTATTTATATGTCAGCAACGAGAAGCAACATAAAGCTGGGGCTTCATATATATTACGCTCATTGGGGTGGGAGTTTTTAATATATCCGTATGAACTCGTTGAGCATCAAAATTCGACATTAGGAAAATTGACTCACTGTTTCTGGTTGTTAATTTTATGTTCAAATGATTAGTGCAAAAGTTTACAGGTACGACTATGCTTAAGTGCAGTAGCAAGATTGCAAGTTGGTAACCAACACTTGCTCTCTTGCTTAGGGGAAACCCCCTAAGAACCCCCTATACCTTTAAATTGGAATGTAAGCTCATGGATGAAAAACGGCGAGAATATTTCAAAAACTATAACGAACAAAGAAAACGCATTAGCATTAGCCTTTGTTTTGCCGACTATAAAAAAGTTGAATATTTAGCGGACAAAATGCAGTTAAAACCAACTTCATTTGTCGGCCATCTCGTTCAACAAAAGCTGGGGAAAAACCCGCATTTATCACCAGAAATACAACAAGAACTCACCGAAGTCACCTACCTTATTCGTACCATAGCCAACAATGTGAATCAAATAGCTCACCGTTCAAATACGCTTAAAGTAATGGTTGATGAACATGCCCTACTTATGGAGCTAAAACACCTTGAAGATACCGTTAAAAATTACGTATCACAAAAGGTAGATATATGATCATCAAGTCGATGAGTCGCAAAAGCCGAAGCTTTTCACAACTCTACCATTACATGAAAAAAGGCTCGTCACGTAATAGCGAATATGACTTTTTCACGCAAAATATTTATGCTCGAAAAGACCGAGATATCGTTGCAGAGTTTTCAGCCAATGCTCAAAAAGTAAAGGCTCGTAAAAATGGCAATTACCTATTCCATGAAATCATTTCTATTACCAAATCATCAAAGCTCACCCTCGAACAAGAAAAACAGCGACTCTTTGATATTGTTCAGCTCTACGCCCAAACGCGTTGTAAATATAATTTAGTCACCGGCTACCTACATGATGAAAAAAGTAATAACGTACATTTTCATTTAATGATCAGCAGCAATGAAATTGACTCACCAAAAAATCAACGACTCACAAAATATGAATTTGATCAGGTAAAAAAACAAACCGAAAAATATGTGATAGACACATACCCTGAACTTGAGCAAGACATTCTAATAAGCGCAACCAATGAGCAAAAAAAGCAAAAACAATCAAACAAAGCAGGTGAAATAAAGCGCAAAGGAGGGCGACTGGAAAAGAAAGAAAAACTCACTCAAACACTCAAAAATATTTTTGCGCAAAGCCGCACCATGAATGAGTTGTTTACCCATCTCTCAACACAGGGCATTGAGATGTACAACCGTGGGAATACCATTGGTTTTATCACCCTCTTTGATAACAAAAAATACCGATTAAAAACACTCGGACTAGAAGAAGCCTTTGCTCAAATAGAATCCCTCTCGTCACAATCGGCACACAATCAAGAAGATGAAAAACCTAACCCTTCATCGAAACAAAACGATGATCCAGTGCCTACAAAAAATGATGAAGTAAAGCACCGAAAAGCAGAAATGAAAAGCCGTCGAAGTAACGCAACAAACAATGGCAAAAAACAAAACAAAAACGATTTTGAACGTTAATCTTTTAAAGGTAAATATATGGATATTTTAGGTTTTTTTGATGGCTTATTTAGCTTCTTTTCAGCCACTCGCGCAGCAAGAGAAATCAGTGATGATGATGCCCCACACATCAAACCCGCTTCGTCACAAAAAGAAGATGAAAGAGCTAAAGCACAAGCTCAGCAAAATGAACAATCAAAACAACGAAGACTCTCTCGCTTACACAAAGCACAAGAACAAAAGCGTGAGCAGGCTCAACAAGCCCAGCAAAAACAACAGCAAATCAATCAACAAAAGCAAGAAATCTCCACACAAAGAAAAAATAGAGCTCACGCGAATGCTAAGACTAAAGATTACTCCCGAAGTAGGGTGCGTTGATCATGTCAAAAATTATTAAAGATACATTTTCAAGTCTGTTTAATATTGGAAGTTTTGTTGCCAAAAAGAAGCTTCTGGTTCAAGAACAAGGAGCACGTTTTGCCAATAAAGCCGAACTGACTTCGATGTTCTCAACCAGCAATAAAGGCTTACTGATTAACGGAAATGATCAGCGCTTATCGATTAAAGATTCATTTGAACATCTAGCCGTGATAGCTAAACCAGGATCAGGAAAAACTACAGCCTTTATTATTCCATCAATACTCGAACTTGCTTCATCCAATTGCTCGATGATAGTGAATGACCCTAGTTGTGAGGTCTATGAGTTCACGAGTGGTCACTTAGCCTCAAGGGGTTTTCGTATTTTGCGTTTATGCCCCGAAGACTTGCCATCGTCTTCATGTTTTAACCCTTTTGCTGGTTTAGATGCGCGCCACACGATAGAAATAGAACAAATATGTACCTCTATCATTATGTCAAAATATGGCTCAGACAAAGAACCTGTGTGGAATGAAGGGGCTATTTCGATA
>NZ_JAGJEF010000117.1:0-8642 GCF_018100875.1 Pseudoalteromonas sp. MMG012 | reverse complement strand
AAATCAGGTTAACTATTAATTTAGAATGGATAAATAATCTATAAATGAAATCATTGTTCACGTGAAAAGAAAAATAGACATTGTTCGCGCCATTAATACATTTAGACTAGTTGTGGAATATGGAAGCTTTAGCAAAGCAGCCGATCATTTAAGTGTGGTTGTTTCTGCTGTGAGCAGACAAGTTTCTGACTTAGAACAACATTTCGGTTGCCAACTATTATATCGCACCACTAGAGCTATGAGTCTAACAGCGGAGGGGGAGTATTATCTGGAGGAATTTACTGAATTAGTTAATCGTTTGGATATGCTTGAACACCGGGCTGAAATTAATCAAAAAGCGATTACAGGGCATATTCGGATGACGGCTCCCCCTGATGCCGAAGAGCTGGGGATCACGCGCTTAGTCAGTGAGTTTATGATAAAAAACCCAGGGGTAAAAGTCACAATTATGCTACTCAACCGCTATGTGAATTTAGTTGAGGAAGGTATAGACCTTGCTGTTAGAGTTCATGAATTATCTGATTCTCGTTTAGTGGCACGCCAATTCAGTCAGTTAAATGTGTTATATGTCGCAAGTCCAGCCTATTTAGCAAAACACGGTACGCCAAAACACCCAAGGGAATTAAGTGAACATAATTGCGTTATTGATAGCTCAATTCGTAAACCCGGAAGATGGCGGTACTATGAAGGTGAATTAAAAAAACACGTTAATGTTATGGGTCAAATTGAAGTTAACTACGGTAATATCGCAGCAGATTATTCAGCCGATGGTCTCGGCATTGCATTTTTGCCTGATTTCTTGGTGCGACGTTACTTAAATACTGGTAAGTTAGTACCAATATTAGAGTCATTTCAAATACCTTCAGCACCAGTTTCACTCGTCTATCCAGCTAATCGGATTAAAAATCCTGCATTAAGTGAATTGGTACGGTACCTAATTAATAATGCACCTTAGTTATTACGATACATTCAACTTTGGGGAACATTCTACGGTTTCAATCGAGAAATATAATATCGGACATTAAATTGGTTACTACATTACTATGTAATTTAGTGTAATCATAGTAAAAGTTATTGAGCTTGATAAATCCATGGATTAGTATGAACGCAGATGTAAAAAAGAAGTCTCTTTATATGGAATTTGTAAAACCACTTGAACCAATTTTAATTGTTGATGATGTAAAAGAAATTAGAGAGTACCTATGTGAGATTTTATCTAACCTTGGGTTCGAAGAAATTTTAGAATCAAAAGATTTTGATTCTGCAAAACCGCTGTTAGCAAGTAAAGAGCCCGGCGTTGTCTTTTTAGACATCGAACTACCGGATACAGACGGTACTCGAATTTTAGAATTTGTGAACGATAACTACCCTAACACGCATGTAATTATGTGCTCTGGTCACAATAGCCTTGAAAATGTTCAAAATACTTGGGAACTGGGCGCGAAAGGATTTATTGCTAAGCCGTTTAATGCTAAAAAAGTAGACACTGTTTTAAAACGATTAGAATTAATTACATGAATCAATTTGTCACCCCAATATTGGGTGCGTTATCTCACATAATTTATGGTAAAGACGAACAAATAAAGCATGCTGTGTGTAGCTTACTTTGTAAAGGCCATTTATTAATTGAAGATTTACCTGGAATGGGTAAGACCACATTATCTCACGGATTAGCTAATGTATTAGGGCTTAGCTATCAACGGGTTCAATTCACCAGTGATTTATTGCCTGCAGATATTACAGGTTCTGCTATTTTTAATACTTCCGAGCATTCATTTACGTTTCATCCTGGACCGATATTTAGCCAAGTGATGCTCGCTGACGAGATTAACCGAGCAAGCCCAAAAACTCAAAGTGCATTATTAGAAGCAATGGAAGAGCGACAAGTAACGGTTGATGGTGAAAGCCATGCATTACCTAGCCCTTTCTTTGTGATTGCTACGCAAAACCCATTGCACCAGTCGGGTACGCACCCCCTACCTGAGTCCCAGTTAGATCGATTTTTCATGCGGATCAGTCTCGGGTACCCAAATGAAGACGCCGAGAAAAAACTTATTTTAGGCATTAAAGACAGTATTGATACACAATTGCACCAAGTGATCAGTGAAGAACAGCTTACTCAACTTCAGTTGCAGGTTACTTGTGTTAAATTGGCGGAGCCTGTTGTTGAGTATATTCTGGCTCTCGTGCGCTTTACGCGAGAGAGTGGTTTGTTTGCAGATCCGCTTTCACCCCGTGCGAGTATCGCTTTAGGTGCTGCGACTAAAGCTTGGGCGTTAATGCAAGGACGAGAATATGCAACCCCTGATGATGTGCAAGCTGTATTTGGGCCGGTTGCAGCACACAGATTGAACCTTTCATGTACTGAACAAGAAAAGGTCATATCAAGTATTATAGAGCAAGTATTGGTTCATGTTTAATGCCGCCCTTATTTCAAAATTTACTCGATAAGATTTTAAGCAAAAAACACCAGTGCGAAAGTATCGTTTTTAAGCATGACTCTATCTACGTTGTACCTTCTAAAGGGGGCTTTGGCTTTTTAAGTATTGCGCTATTAAATTTTATACTTGGCATTAATTACCAGAATAACCTGATATTGGCAGTGTCTTACATCATGGTTATATTACTCGTTGTTTCCTTAATATATGGCTATTTAAACTTCAAAGGTCTTGGTTTAAGGCTTATTCACGCACAAGCTGATCATGCTGGAGGCAAAACGGATGCGGTGTTTGAATTAATAACGGATAAAAACCGATTTGATATCTCAATTCATCATATCAAGACAGGTGCAATTACTATATGTGATTTTTTATCGCAAACGAGCATAACCAAGAACAATTTAAAACTCCCCCGTGGCGTACATCTTATTGGGAAATTTAAAGTTTTTAGCCACTACCCGTTTGGTCTTGTTCGAGTATGGAGTTATCTAATTTCTCAGCAAAAGATCTATGTCTACCCTGCGCCTTTAAATGCCAATACCGATATGTCTTCGATCGATACAAATAATGGAACAGAGCAAAAGCTTCTCGTTGCAGATAGCAACGATGAATTTAAAGAGCTTATTAATTATCAAAAGGGAATGAGTTTACATCAAGTATCTTGGCGTCATTATGCAAAGAATCAAGAAATGCTGGTGAAGAGCTATGTCGGGGAACAAAGGGCCAGTGTTGGGTTTGATTTTAATTTGTTAACCGGTACCGTCGAAGAAAGGTTGAGTAAATTGTGTTTTTTAGTGTTACAGGCAACTGAAAATCAGCAACCGTTCGCAATGAAGTTGCCTAATAGGGTTCTTGATAGTGGCTCTGGGCGCCAACATTGCCAAGTTAGCTTGGAGATCTTAAGTGAACACTAAACTAATGATCGTAACAGTAATCTACGTCTTTATGAGTTTGCTATTAATATCTGAATTAGGGATCCCGTTTACTGCACTCATTGGGTCATTAGCCATTTGGCACCTTTTTCTATGGAAATACAAAACGACCTCTCCATCAAATACTGCGCTTAACGTGCTGGCCGTTATTGGAATGGTTATATTATTGCTTTCGATTGGGGTAGATAATTCCGTATCGCTGTTTGTCTCTTTAATGGTGTTAGCTTGCCAACTGAAAGTGATACAGGCACAGAGTCAACGGCAATTTCAGCAGATCACAACGCTAAATTTTTTTACAATCCCTTGTTTATTTCTTTTCTCACAAAGCTTATACATGACCTTGATAGTGCTATGCTCACTGGGAATAAACTTGGGGTTAATGATAGCCCTTTCACATAGACAGCCACTTTTATACGCAAGCAAAGATGCCTTTAAGAAACTTATCCTGATTTTACCAATCAGTGCACTATTGGTTATCTTCTTACCTAAGTTACCAGCATTTTGGCAATTACCTGGGCCTAGTTTAGCTAAAACAGGGCTATCTGAAGACGTCAATCCTTTTAACATCGCACAGTTGTCTCAATCGGATGAACTTGCCTTTAGGGCAATTATTGATGATAAACAACGTTTCAATTCGCCTTTTTATTGGCGCGCAATTATCCACGACAGATATAATGGCGCATCTTGGTTGAAATCTAACCAACAAAATATTCCACTACGAACCAATGTAAATGTGTCGGGTGCTGGATATCGGGTGATTGCAGAATCAAGCAACCTGCCATGGCTGTTTTCGCTTGGCACGAGCGTTAGTTACACGGGTGGCGTATCGCATAACCAGTTTGGTACGCTTTTTCGCTCAAACTCGATGTCAAACAATTTTGAGTATCAAGCGTTTTCATACCAACAAAATTTAATTGAACTTACTCGCTGGGAGTATAGAAAATATACTCAATTTCCCAATCAGCTGAATAAACGTGCACAAACGCTGGCTCAACAGTGGGATACGCAATCAAGCACAACCGCTGAGTTTATTAAGCTTATGAAACAATATTTCATAAGTAATAACTATCGTTATACGCTAACGCCTGCAGCAATGACGAATGAAAGTACCATAGATGAGTTTTTGTTTGAACAAAAAGCGGGGTTTTGTGGGCATTATGCGTCTTCTGTTGCGATGATGATGCGCAGTGTTGGCATCCCTACTCGTCTTGTTTCTGGCTACTTAGGGGGAGAATATAGTGTAAAAAATAATTACTATAGCGTTTACCAATATGACGCGCACGCATGGGTAGAATATTACACACCAAGACAAGGCTGGCAAGCAGTAGACCCAACCGCCTGGGTTTCGCCTGAACGACTACTAGGATCTTTATCTCAGCACTCATCATTGTCAGCGGAGTTTCAAGCAAATTTAGGGATCAGTTTGGTCGCATTTACAGGTATTCCTGGTGTGCAATGGTTAAGGCTTAAATTAGAAGAATACGACTATCAATGGACAAGATGGGTATTGAACTTTGATGAAAGTAAACAGCGTTCATTCTTAGAAAAGGTGTTTGGGAAAAGCGGTAGATCGTTATCTGGTGTGGTGGCTATCATTTTCGTAACGTTCATTCTTATAGCCGGATATTGGTATATGCAGCGCCCGAGTAAAGTAAATAAGCCTACCGCTGTGGTATTGTTTGAAAGACTAAGTCAAATAAGCAAATATTCAAATCTAAATATGAGCCCCTATCAACTGATTGAAGCGCTAAAGCACAGTTACCCTGAACAGGAAGTTGAATTAGAGCAGTTTTATCAAGACTTTTCTTCTTTTCGCTATCAGGGAAAATCATTCAGTAACACACAGCGAGTATCAGCACTTAAGCTGATAAAATCAATAAAAAGAAAAACAAAGAGAGATTTATGAATGCAGTAATAATAGGTGTATTGCTTATGCTTACACTGTCTTTAGTTAGAGTTAATGTAATTGTTGCAATGACCGTTAGCGCGATGGTTGCTGGGTTATCGGCAGGATTAGACTTATCTACCACACTCAATGCCTTTAACGACGGCTTATCTGGCGGTGCTGAAATTGCTTTGAGTTATGCTATGCTCGGTGGTTTTGCGGTTGCTATCTCGAAATCAGGGTTAACACAAATTCTCGCCCAAAAATTATTAATAAAGGTTGAAGGTGCAAAAGATAACCATACAAGGGCCTTAAGTTTTATGATTATGACCATAATACTTGGTTGTGCTATTGCGTCACAAAACCTGATTCCAGTTCACATTGCTTTTATTCCAATTCTTATCCCCCCCCTACTCGTTATTTTGAATAAACTAACGTTAGATAGAAGAGCTATCGCGTGTATTTTAACATTTGGACTTGCCACCTCCTACATGGTATTGCCCTACGGATTTGGCGGTATATATCTCTACTCAATTTTACATAAAAACCTCGCCGATAATGGCTTAGAGATCGTTAGCACACAAGTCCCCTTCGCAATGGTGATACCAGCAGTCGGTATGCTTGTTGGATTATGTGTTGCATTATTATTCAGCTATAGAGCAAAACGAATATATAAAAATGAAAGTATGCCTTCTACTCCTGTACTAGCGGCAATAGAGAACCCAAAGAAGGTGATGATCATTGGTAGTATCGCGGTAATTTGCTCACTAATTGCGCAAAGCATTAGTGGTTCAATGATACTCGGGGGCCTTGTTGGCGTCATGATGTTTAGCGTATTTGGCATTGTAAAGTGGGAGCAAAGCTCAGACGTTTTTAGCAAAGGTGTCGCTATGATGGCAATGATTGGGTTTATTATGATTTCTGCTCAAGGGTTTGCATCGGTAATGAAAGCAACGGGAGATGTGGCTAGTTTAGTTGCTACTAGTGCTGGCTTTATAGGTGACAATAAGCCACTCGCAGCAGCGATGATACTCATTGTTGGATTATTAATAACAATGGGGATTGGTAGTTCATTTTCTACAGTGCCTATTATTGCCACTCTTTTTGTGCCTCTGTGCTTAGAAGTGGGTTTTTCAGCTATGGCAACCGCTGCGCTTGTCGGAACGGCTGGTGCTTTGGGTGATGCAGGCTCTCCTGCATCAGATTCAACATTGGGTCCAACTTCAGGGTTAAACGCAGACGGTCAGCATGATCATATCTGGGATTCAGTTGTACCAACGTTTATTCACTTTAATATTCCACTGCTTATTTTTGGTTGGATTGCTGCGATGGTTTTATAGTTCACGCTGCTATTTGCGTTTCATTATGCAAATGAAAAAGGGGACTGGTGACGGAAGTCCCTTACTATAAATTTATCTTGTTGATTTGTAAGGAAATTAATTTATTTAACACAATCTGAAAAAATAGCCCAAATATTGCTGTATTGGGAATAGACAAAAAATATCAATAGTAAGGTTATATTATGGGTTTTCATATTACCGTTGTAGGATTAGGTTATGTAGGGTTGGCAAACGCATTGCTGCTGTCTCAACACAATACCGTTTCAGCACTAGAAACTAACCCCGATCGTGTTAACTTAATAAATAAAAGCATGTCTCCAATTCAAGATCATGAAATTGAACAATTTCTAGCACAACGCGAACATTGCATTTTTGCGACAACGGATCCATTTCTAGCATTAGAACATGCTGATTTTATTGTCGTTGCAACTCCAACCGATTATGATCCTGATACTCAATACTTTAATACTACAAGTGTAGAAAATGTCATCGCACAGGCATTGGAAATTAACCCTCTAGCCACCATCATTATAAAGTCAACGGTGCCTGTTGGTTTTACTGAAAAAATGAAATCAAAACATCGTACCGATAACATCATCTTCTCTCCTGAATTTCTTAGAGAGGGAAAAGCCTTATACGATAATTTATACCCCTCAAGAATCATACTTGGTGCATTGTCAGAACAAGCCAATACGTTTGCCAGATTACTGAAGCAAGGTGCGCATAAACAAGACGTTAAGGTACTTCTCACACATTCAACAGAAGCAGAAGCCATTAAGTTATTTTCTAATACTTACCTCGCTATGCGGGTGGCATTTTTTAATGAGTTAGATACATATTGCGAAGCAAAAGACCTTAATACGAAAGAAATTATTGACGGAGTAAGTTTAGACGTTCGAATTGGTGACCATTATAATAACCCTTCGTTTGGTTATGGGGGATATTGCTTACCAAAAGATACAAAGCAATTACTCGCAAACTTTGAAGGTGTCCCTAACGATATGATATCGGCTATCGTATCAGCAAATGAGACACGAAAACAGCACATCGTTAACACTATCATGGCGAAAACCCCTAGAAAAGTAGGTGTTTACCGTTTAATTATGAAGACAGGCTCTGACAACTTTAGAGAGTCTGCAATATTAGATGTAATTTCCCATTTACACCATGCTGGCGCAGAAATTGTTGTATATGAACCCAATTTACATGCACCTTTATCAGACAATTTTTCACTGAATAATTCGTTGTCTTCATTTAAAGCAGAATGTGACTTAATCATTACTAATAGAGTGGTCGATGAATTAGATGATGTCACCGATAAATTATATACGCGAGATTTATTTCATAAGGATTGAGTATCTATAGAAGGCTCTGCTACAACATGTTATTCATGGTTGTTTCAAGGGCTTTCACTACAGGGTGTTGTCACTTAATATTTGTGTTGTCACTTAATATTTGTGTTGTCACTTAATATTTGTGTTGTCACTTAATATTTGTGTTGTGACCCAAGACATAAATACATCTATTCGGGCACGCCGAGGCGAATTTAATTCAAAAAATAGCGCTCAACGGCGTTTGAGTGAGGGAAATTAAGTGGATGGAATAGTTAGCTGCCCTGACTTGTTGATAGCTCCGTCACCCAAATAGTCAACGATAAGTGCAACTCCATGCCCGTTTAGTAGTACATTTATAGCCATATCTGTTGAGTTTACTGTTGTCCATTTACTTGTTCTTTGAGGTTTAAAATATTATGAAAGTGAGCCCAACTTTGCTAATCGTATGGACCGGCATTCCCCAACATTCGAAATTTTTGACACTGTGTCAATATTAATATTGTGAGCTTCACTAAAGTCTTTCGCACATATATGAAGACCATGCCTTTACCGAAGGATGGGCAATCTTTCGGCTAGCACATCAACACCAAAAACTTTATCGTGCAGCAGGTGACAATGGACTATTTGTCCCTTGTGTTACAGATAACAGCGACATTCTTGACACCTGTACCCATTTAATTCCCTGTAAATGTGATGTGTATGCCCGAACTATC
>NZ_JAGJEF010000116.1:0-8716 GCF_018100875.1 Pseudoalteromonas sp. MMG012 | reverse complement strand
TGAGCAGCTAAAAACAATCAAAGTAGATATAAATGGCGAGTTAATCGCATCACTGGTACCGTTTTATGTCGTGGCTCAGGTCCAAAATGGGTTGTGTTCGAATGAACCGAGCTTGAAGCGCGTGTTTGCACAGGTTTTTCGTACTGTCTTTGCGAGTCTCGATAATAAGCGTGCGAGTAAAGCAATACAGTGGTTTAAACGTGACGTAAAAGAGACCCATCAAGCCTTTGATTTAGTATTTGAAAAGCATAAACATAAAACAAAAATATCACGGGTAGCAGCGATTGAGTTACTACGACATTTCCAACATTATCAAGCCCATCAACTTTGGGCGCCATTTGTCGGGTCATTAATCGCTGAGGATGATGATAAACGTTATATTATCGACAAGAATGTACTGATAAAAATGCCCGACGGCGCACAAATAGCGGCAATGATCGTTCGACCAAAAAACAATAAGAAAACACTACCGACCTTACTGAATTTTACTATCTATCATAATGCAGAAAAGGAATTTTCCAAAATAAGAGAGTCTGCAGCGCGTGGTTATGCGGGGGCCGTCGCTTACACACGCGGGAAAGGTCATAGCCCTGATATACCCATCCCGTATGAACATGATGGAGAAGATGCCAGCAATGTTATTAATTGGCTCAGTAAACAAACGTGGAGTGATGGTCGAGTTGGTATGTTTGGCGGTAGCTACGATGGTTTCACACAATGGGCCGCACTAAAGCATTTGCCGCCAGCATTAAAAACTATTGTACCCTATGTGGCGAATAATCCCGGTGATGGCTTACCGATGGAGAACAATATTTTTCTATTCGTGAATTATGCATGGCCTTTTTATACGACGAATAATAAAACGCTCGATAATGAGATTTACTCAGACCATGAACGTTGGAATGAATTGAACGAAAAGTGGTATCAAAGCGGTAAGTCTTATCGTGAAGTAGATAGTGTCGATGGTCTAGAAAATAAATGGTTACAACGCTGGTTATTGCATCCAAGTTACGATAAGTATTGGCAGAACATGGTCCCTTATAAAGATGAGTTCGCTAAGGTTAACATTCCAGTGTTAACTATCACTGGGTATTATGACGATGGCCAACAGTCAGCTTTGCATTATCTGAAAGAGCACTACAAGTATAACTCTAATGCGGAACATTATTTACTAATAGGCCCCTATGACCATTTTGGTGCGCAGGCGGTGAAAAAGTCATCGACGTTAAGAAGTTATACGATAGACCCTGTAGCGCATTTTGATACGTCAGAAATTACTTATCAATGGATGGATCATATATTTTATGGGGCGCAAAAACCGAGCCTGATAAAAGATAAAATAAATTATCAAGTAATGGGGAGCAACGAATGGAAGCATGCTCCATCGATTGAAAAACAAAGTAATGAAGTACTGACGCTCTATTTGAGTAACCTTAAAAGTGGCGATAAAAATCAATTAACTCCGACTTATCCCTCAGAATTAGGTTTTTTGTATCAAGAAGTAGATTTTTCAGATAGGAAAACCTCCAATAATGACTATTACCCTTACCCAATCGTTGGTAAAAAGCCTGATTTATCCAATGGCTATTCATTTATAAGTGCGCCATTTGACACTGAAATTGAAGTTTCGGGTACATTCTCTGGGGAGATAAAAGCCACTATCAATAAAAAAGATATGGATATAGGAGTGGTGCTGTATGAGGTGATGCCAAACGGGGCGTTATTTCACTTGTCTTATTTTTTAGGCCGAGCGAGTTATGCAAAAGACATGAGCAAAAGAAGCTTGCTTACGCCTTACAAGGTAACGTCAATTCCATTTGATAAAACTCGGATGGTGAGCCGTAAGTTAAGTAAAGGGAGCCGTTTACTGGTGACACTGAATATTAATAAAAACTCGTTTGCACAGATAAATTATGGCACCGGTAAAGATGTGAGTGACGAAAATATAAGTGATGCAAAAGAGCCGCTGCAGATCAAATGGCATAACAACAGCTCTATAAATGTGCCAATTTATCGAGCTATTGACTGAGTGTAAGTATAATAAACGAAGACAATCAGTGCATTACCTGTCAGGTTTAATATAGACAGGAGTAATACGATATTATTATCAAACCAGGTATTTGGTCTCCTAGCCATATGAGAGGGAAGAAAAATTATAAAAGCAATGATGATGGCTTTTTTAAGGTGATTAGAATGTGGTTTTATGTAATTATGAGACGAACGAATGTTTTTAGTTTTATAGGTGTTTTGGTCGGGTTATAAATGATAATGCTTGGTTAAAAGCGCACACTTTATTTTCAGGTTTTTATATGATAGAAAGATATTGTTATATTAAGTATCTAGGTATTTTCTTAATGCCTATTTATTACTTTTTGGGGTTTTTAGGCGCAATTTTTGCTTTAGGTAATCAATTTGAAGTGGTTTTTACGGGACTATTCTCATTCACTTTATTTATTTCAGTTGCTTTGTTTGCTGTTGGCTTATTCAAAGAGCAGGTTAAAGTTGAAAAGGTAGGAAAAAATAATTTCATTATCAATAAAGTGGCTAATGTATACGGAAGTATCATGTTGGTGTTGTTTTTAGCCGTATATGTTCTTGGCTATGTAGTATGACATCGCGAAATATTAATGACGAACTTAATAGTGACTACAATGAAGTTTTTTGTAGAAACAGCATAGTTCTTTAACTGGTTAAAAGGATTATCAATGAGATATTTTGTGCTTTTGGCGCTGCTGATATTTATACCACCTGCTAAAGCAGAGGTGATCAAAGGTTTTAATGTTTCGAAACTATCGCAAACACTCCATATATTGACGGATGTAAAGTACAACACCAATATCGGGCTAGTTACTACAAAAGATGGTGTCGTTTTAATTGATCCTATGCCCGGCAAAGGACGATTAGCTGAGCTAATGAAGCTTATAGTTAAAATAGATGGCCAAGCACCTAGCTATATTTTGAACACACATTCACACGAAGATCATTCTGGTGGTAATGCCTTTTTCATTAAACAAGGGGCAAAGCTCGTTGGTTCTGATTTCAAAATCAATGAGATTGAAGGTATTACAGTCAATTCTCATACGAGTCAAGATGCGGTTTTTTATCACAAAAAAAGCAATAGTTTGTTTGTCGGCGATGTGTTTGACAGTAGTTGGCACCCCACATTTTATGCTGGGGGGGTTAAAAGGGTTCGATAAAGCGATAGACCATATTTTGGCATTGGGTAATGAAGATACACGTATTGTTCCAGGCCATGGTAAACCTGCGAATAAGGAGTCATTACGCGAGTTTAGAAAGCACACTCATAATTGGGTTGCTCACATTCGTAAGCTATCATTAAAATGAATGGGCATGAGTGAAATAATGCATGATGATCATACCGTTGAACTTCTAAATATGTTTAATGTAGAAAACCGATCACCGTTTATTCCTGAAAGAGCATATAGAATGTTTATTAAAAGAACATTGACGATTATTAGTCAGGAATGGCCCACCAACCATACAGTATAAGTGAATATTGCTCGGTGTAAGTAAATCCAGTTCAGTGCGTCATTTAAGTGTGGTAAATCGCACTTATTTTTCGTTAAGAATGTAAACCTTTTGATAAAGCTTGGTTGCGATGAAAGGAAGGCAACTATGTCTTTGAGTATATTACATTTAACTGAGTATATTACATTTAACTGAGTATATAATTTACTTTTCAGTTGGTGGTATGTTGAGCGCGAATAAGCGCTTAGAGACGCTAATATGTTAAGACGAGAGGTTTACAGCTGATAAATCGTCTCTCATAAAAGTTAATTGAATGTAATTTTTAAGTTTTGTAAGGTAAAGCCGATAAAGTAACCTAGTTTAAAAGGATCTTTATGAAAATTAATATTAATTCACTTCATACCCAGATTGGCAATAAAGCTTATTTTTTGGAGCCTGTAACCGGTGAACAAGTAAAGAATCAGGGAGCCCCAGATGTGGGCAATGAAAGCAGCACGGTTGATACCGATACAAATGAGACACAGAGCGATTTTGATTTAACTTTAGTCAAAGGCAGTGCTTATGAGCAGATTTTTAATAAAGAAGATCTTGATTTCTCTAATATGAGCCTCAATGAATTATACAGTCTTGTTCAAGATGTAAACGCAATGCATAGAGAGTATGAAAAAGAGCACGGTAATGATGAACCTACGAGGATTGGTAGATTTGGCATGCCGATCATATCTAAAGAGAGAGAAGCGCTCCTTGATTTAGAGGGGACGTTAGAGGTACTTTCTTTTGGCGATGGTCGTGTTGACCCCAATGAGAAAATTGATGTTGCTGCGTATTTTTCTAATCAGGCGGAACTTGCCACTGCGCAAGCAAAAGCAGCACCAGAACGAGACGATTACAGTATTTCAGCTTCGTATATGAAAGAAATACGCAATACGGTCGGAAAATTTATATTAGATGATACATTTGAATTGTATAAAGAAAAAGCGGCTGTATTATTGACCGATAAGCCTAAGGTTAATAACTATATTTAATAGCAAATTATGACATTATAGCAGACTAACTATTTTTAATTAAGACTTAATGTTTTATGGACTGTGTGTTTGGGCTTGATTCTTGAGTATATTTTTTATTAACTTAATTGAATGAAAGATATACTCACCGTAATGCATATTTTGATCTTAAACCACTTAAACCACTTAAACCACTTAAACCACTTAAACCACTTAAACCACTTAAACCACTTAAATCACGACATCATGGGTATGAGGAAGTTGTGAGAGTACTTCATCAATTCGGGTGATCCCTAAATCAAACTCAGCTCGGCTGTTTGGTCCGCCAAGGGTGAGTCGAATACCATTGACCGGTTGTGTAGTTTGTTCACTATGGGGATTAACAAACACGTCTATGGCGCGCACCAAGACTTTATTTGCTTTTAGCTGACTTGTTAAAGAGTGCATATTAAGATGCAATGGCAAAGGTAAATATACATTAAGCCCAGCAAAGGATGCTGGCAGTTGATGCTTAGTCATGATCATTTTAAGTGTATCGATACGGTAGGTTAACTCTTTTGCTAGCTTTTCTTGATTGTGGGCAAAATCAGGGTTTTTCATCACGCGCATTAGCAATTCAAAATTCATCATAGAAACGGCCCAGCACTGGGCATGGAGTTGCTGTAATACAGACTTTTGCCATAATATCGGTGCTAACAAATAACCGACACGTAAACCGCCAGCAAAATATTTAGATAAGCTGGCTAAATAGAATACTCTATCAGGTGCTTTTTGCCACAAAGGAAGGCGCCAATTTTGTGGTAGGCAGTAGTTTACGTCGTCCTCCAGAATAAAAAAATTGTAACGTCGGCTAAGTGCTAATAGTTGCGTTAGGTTTTCTTGACTGTATTGTAAGTTAGTGGGATTTTGGCAATTTGGTGTGATGTATATGGCTTTAATATCGCTAATTTGACATAGCTTTTCTAGCTCATCTAGGTTTATTCCGTCGTTGCCAAGCCCAATGCCTTGTGTTTTCAAGTTGAGTGATTGGCAGGCGTTATAAAACCCTGGATATGTCATAGCTTCATGCAACACCAATTCGCCAGGTTGACATAGTGTAGCTAATGTTGCGTAAATCGCCTGTTGTGCGCCTTGGCAAAATATAATTTCTTGCTGTTCACAATGCATCCCTTTGTCTTTGAGCCACTGTTTAAAAAATTGTTGATGACGTGCAAGTCCGTTAAGTTTGTAAACCATAACTTCTTGCAGCATAGCAGACTCTTCTGCCAGTGATTGCATTGCAGCACCAAGAACTTGTTGTTGCCCCAACATAGGCTGCATACTTGAAGCAAAGTCTGTTTCAAGTGCAGTATCTAAAATTTGCTCTCTAACTGCGATAAATGTGCCAGCTCCAAGCTTGGCATTAACTAGTCCTCGTTGCTCTAGCAATGCATAAGCGCGGGTTACTGTGCCATGCGTTATACAAAGGCGATCAGCCAATTGCCTTTGTGGTGGCAGTTTACAACCAAAAACCAACTGTTGATCATCAATTGCTTGCTCAACCAATTCCGCCAATGCGCGGTATTTGGGCTGATGTGTTGATAAAGATGTGAACTGTGATAATTCTGGTTGCCAAATTGTATTCATAACAATAAATTTATTGATGTCTTTGTATCATTATGACAATAAATAGTCTTAGTTGAAAATAAATATTGTATCAATACAATTTGAGGGGGTAGAGTGTTCAATGAAGAGTTAATAGCGTTAATTCCTGCACTGGTTTTGTTTTGCTTCATAGCAGCTTTCACCCCAGGGCCTAATAATATTTTACTGACTTTGTCAGGGGCAAAGTTTGGTGTAAAGCGCACAATGCCGCATATTTTTGGGATCCGTGTTGGCATGACGGTAATGCACATTTTAATGCTGTGTGGACTCGGGAGCTTGTTCAGTATGTTGCCTATTTTGCATGCTGCATTACAAGCTATCGCATGCGGATACATTTTGTATTTAGCCAGTAAAATTATTCAATCAGGGGCGCAAGTAAACAGCCAAGAGCTATTGCAACCCATGAGTGTCAATCAAGCGGCTGTTTTTCAGTTAATTAATCCTAAGTCTATTAGTATGTTACTGTCGCTTTGTAGTGCATTGACCATTCCTGGAGCGCTATTTTGGGACTCTGCGATTTTAGGATTGGTTGTTTTTAATTTGGTTGGAATATGTTGTGCTGTTTTTTGGGTATTTGCTGGCAAATATATTAATCGCTATCTACACAAACCAAAGCAGCGCAGCCGTTTTAATATCGTGATGGCATTGCTGTTGGTCACGTGCTTACCATTAATTTTTATTTAAGGAAGGGCGAATTATGCAACTTATACATACCTTGTCTGCTACACAATTTGATGAAGTATATCGGTATTTGGCTCAACGCAGTTATTGGAGCAAAGGAATCGATAAGTCTTTGCTCAAGAGGGCGTTACAACATTCTTTATGCTTTGCACTTGTTGATGATAAGCAATTATTGGCATTTGGGCGTGTTGTTACCGACCATGCAACTTTTGCGAATTTACTTGATGTGTTTGTATTAGAGCAATACCGAGGTCAGGGTTTGGGGAAGAAGCTCATCGATGCCGTTATGACTCATCCTGATTTACAGACTCTGAGGCGTTTTACGTTAGCAACTAAAGATGCACATGGTTTATATCAACAGTTCGGTTTTACACCCATTGCTGACCCTAACATTGCAATGGAAAAGTATGTTGCGAGCATTTACGCCGTGTGATGCATAACTAAACTTCTATTAGTCAGGTGAGACTGCTTGAGTCTTTACCTGTCTCCTATCACTATAAATCTAGTATGATAGTACTATAATAACTATTCATCATTGCCTTTAGCCGTTAAACTTACTTATGTAGTTCATACTAAGTAATGGCTTTGTATTAATCATTTCCCACATACAAAGTTATTTAGATTGTTGGGTGAGATAAGGACGGTAAATAAGTCTATTTACTGTTTCTGTGAATCAGCATTTGTGCATATTTATAGAAGACTGACTAATGAAAATAATGAAACTGAGCTTGAGTACATTTTTCCTACTGGTATTTTTGTGTGGATGTGGGGGAGGCTCAGATAAAGGAAATGATAAACCATTTGCGCAGACGTATCGTGTGTCTATTGATATTGAGGGACAAGGAACCAGTAGCCGAGAAAGTATAGATGTTGAATTTGGCAAATCGGCTGTGGTTAATATGCTCGCCGGTGAGGGATACTTTTTAGATAGCGTCACTGGGTGCAGCGGTAATTTGTCAGGAACAACCTATACAACGGGATTAATTCAGACTAATTGTACTGTTTCTGTCGTATTTAAACCGAAAGTAAGTGTATCAAGTGTTATTGCTGACCCACAGTTACTAAAATGTATGTCAGATAGCGGCAATAATTTTATTCATGAAGTTACATCGTTAAGTTGTGATGGCTATGCGATAGACTCAATGGTGGGCATTTCGCAGTTAATTAAATTGACGCGCATTAAGTTAGACAATAGCCAGCTAACTACAATCGACCTTTCTAAAAATACAGGGTTAGTTTCGTTAAGTTTAAATGGTAACTTACTGACCGAACTCGATGTTTCAGCACTATCCGATTTGAAAGAGCTAGACCTAAGAAACAATAGCTTATCAAGTTTATCAGTCACTAAGAACCTTGATCTAACAAAGTTACAGCTTTCTAATAATCAATTGAATACAATCGATGTGTCTAAAAATAGTAAACTGACGGATTTAAGCTTAGGTAATAATAAGCTAACGAACATTGATTTGACGCACAACAGCCAGTTAATTGAGCTGAGAGTTTATGAAAATGCGCTAGAGAGTATTAACTTAAATAATAATAAATCCTTAACGAACTTTAAAGCATATGATAATCAGTTATCTACAATAAACCTATCCAATAATAAGTTATTAAAAGATGTGAGTCTTGGGGGAAACAAACTTGATGAAATTGATATCTCGAGCAACGTTCGGCTAAAGGAATTACGGCTATATAAAAATCAGTTATTACACATAGATGTTTCAAAAAATACAGCGTTAGTGGTGCTTGATTTAAACACTAACCTATTGAACTCGATTGATACAACTCGTAATACAGCTTTAACATTGTTAAACCTTGATAATAACCAGTTGACTGATATTGACGTGAGTGCAAATACGCAACTGACGTCACTGGGCTTAGATTCAAATCAGCTCAGC
>NZ_JAGJEF010000115.1:0-9042 GCF_018100875.1 Pseudoalteromonas sp. MMG012 | reverse complement strand
CTTTAGTTGCGCTTTAAATTGTTCTTTATAGCGACGTGAAAGGGAAAGACCTTTACCTGTATGCAGTTGTATTTCGCTGTCTCCACTGGGTAGAGAGGTAATAGAGTCAATGGCATCAAGGCGTACTGCGTATGAGCGATGGATACGGCAAAACCCTTGCGGTGCTAATTGGGCGCTAAGTTGTGTTAATGTTGCTCGCAAGGGGTAAATACGCGCCCCTATATGCAAATTAACATAATTACCTGATGATTCGAGCCAATCAACTTCATTTACTTTAACAATGAATTCTTTCCCAAGCTTTTTGACAAGTAAGCGATCATATTGTGGCGTGGTAGGTTCTTCGCCTTCTAGAATAGGTGCTGCTTCTCCACAGAGTTGCGAGATGATGTAGTTGTAGGCTTTAATAACAAAAATGAGGAAGATGAACCCCCATAAATCTTTACGGTATTCGTAAATTAGTTCAAACCATAAAACACCAAAGTCATAATATCTATCTTGTGCAAAGTAAATTAATTTACGCAGCATAACCATAATGAATACATGCGCTAGGCTAAATAGAACCGATGCTAGGAAGTAGCGCAATACAGATGAACATATTCTCTGCCAGTTAAATGGAAAAGTTTTTAGTAACCATACAATTGCAGGTAACACAGCTAAGGTACTTACCGCACTTGAGTATTCCCACACAAAGGGTTCCCACCAAGTAAATGACAAACTTGACTCCCTTTGAGCCTCCATAATATTTGATGTAGCGTTAATGGTATTATTGATAAAAATATACCCGCAGAGAAGGAGCCACATATAGCGTTCTTGATAGTTTTGTATGTGATTGAGGCTTGGCATAAATTCACTTTTAAAAACAGGAGGTATTGAGCATATCAAGGAGTGGGTACATTACCAACTATCTTATCCCTGTATGCCACCGTTTATCCCTACTCATTGTTTTATAAGCACTCTATGGTTTATATAATTCAGCGATTGTTGATACTGAAGGTCCGTTTAATTGATAAAAAGTACGTCATGAAAAGACTGTTTAGTCGTGTGGTAACGAAGTTGTTTCACCCCTGGTTGGTGATATTTGATGTTGAGCATGCGTTTTCTACTCGACGCTACGATTTGGATTGGCTACGTATATTGGCATTTATTTCTTTAATATTTTATCACTCAGGCATGGTGTATAGCCTAAATTGGTCGTTTCACTACAAAAGTGCTTATTTAACGGAGCTCGTCGAGTATGTGATGCTGATTTTTTCACCCTGGAGAATGGCGCTTATTTGGTTTATTTCAGGGGTTGCACTCAGGTATTTGGTTCCAAAATACTCGTTAAGACATTTCGTTGTTACGCGTACAGTGAAGATACTATTGCCGTTACTTGTTGGAGTGTGGCTTGTCGTACCCGTGCAGCTTTATGCTCAAATGAGCCAAGAAGTTGGGTTGAAAATAACGTTTAGTGATTTTATTGTACAATTTGTCGACTTATCTAGTCCGATATTTAAAGACTATCAAGCCGGTATATGGCCTCATGTAGATGTAAACCACCTCTGGTATTTAAGGTCATTATGGCAATTTACACTGTTACTTTTAGTGCTATTACCGTTTTTACATAGTCGCCGTTTGTCACGGTTATTTTCGCCTGTTTTTGAGCAATCACGCTGTGTATTATTTTTATGTTTGATATGCCCAATATGGTTATTGAAATTCTATAGTGAAAGTGAGTATTTTCGTTACGGGCTAGGGTTTGTATTTTTACTGTATGGATATATGCTCGCCAGGCAATCAAGTTTATTTCAATGCTTGAAACACCATTGGCAATCTTTGTTGCTGGTTTTTATTGCTGGTTATCTTCTGATATTGATTGGATATGTTCAAATATGGAAAAACCCAGAGGCGGAACAGTGGCAAATAGAAGTGCTGAATCTAGTGTATGTGACGCAAGGGCTGATAGGGGTCAGTTTAATGCTGGCATTAGCCGGGCGTTTTTTGAATCACAATCATCGTTTTTTACCTATTTTGAATAAAGCGGTATTTCCATTTTATATATTGCATCAGAGTGTTGTCATTGCGTTAGCCTTTTGGATAACGCCTTGGCAACTCGGTGCAGCATTAGAAGCTTTGGTAATTATTGGCGGTACGTTTGCTGTGTGTACAGCGCTATTCTCAGTAATTTATCGCTTTGATGCGCTGCGACCTCTTTTCGGTGTGAGTGTGAAACACCAATATACTTACGCGCAGCGTTGTTGGGGATATGGAATAGGCTGCGTTATTATCAGCCCGCTTGCTTTAATTCTTATTTTATAAGGAAAACAGCCATAGAGTGATGTATCGTTACGATAACATCACTTGTAGGAATAGGATGCGTAGTGTAGTGCCACTGCACTACGACCCTTTATAGATGTGAGCATTGTTGGTGTTAGTTATTTATATCGTAGATTTTTTTCAAAGAAAGAAACCATGATTGGACGGCGGGGCTAAAGTCAGACATTTGAAATGTGTTACTTGTAGACAATAGCCATTGTAAAGTGCCAAATACAATAAAGTCTGAATATAGTGGGGTAGCCCCGCCGAGGAACTCAAATTTATCGAGGTATTTATCAAGCACAGTCAGCTTGGCCAGCAAAGTTATTTTTGCAGTATCTCCTTTCTTGGATTGAATTTCCGCTAGTGTATCGCCAAAAAATGCTTCACGTGAGGTTTTAAAGTATGGCTTATCTTTTTCTTGTAAATGAGTGTAGATATCAGCTATCGCTATTTTCGCAATGTCTGAATGTAGCGCGTTTGCCCACCCATCAATAAATGTTGAAAAAGCGCAAAGTTCATTAGCGGTAAATAATGAAGGTTGGGTTGGGTACGTGGCATCTAAATATTCGGCAATTTTATAAGAGTCACTCATAGCGGTGTCTCCGTCGAGCAAAACAGGTACTGTTTTGAAATTGCCGTTAGGTATATTTTTGATGTCGATAAAAGCTGTCTCTTCATTAGAAAAACGCACTTTTTTATGGAGTAAAGCTAAGCGAATTCGCCAACAGTAAGGACTAAAAATAAGGTTGTTCTTACCTGCCAGTTCATAAAGTTTGATCATTATAGTTCCCCAAAATACATAGGTGATTTTTTACAGAGTGATTTTCATTGTTTACCTTATAGTACTGTATTTAGTTGAATATAAGTCACATATTTCATGGCTGCTCTAGGTTTTATCAATGTGATTGTCTCCTTAACGCAATGCGCACTTGTGCCCGTGTTTTTTCAGCTGTTGTGAATCAAGTGAGCACAGGTATAAAGTGCGCCAGTTTTATGTATGGTGTTTTATTCGAGTATCATGGGCAATACGGTTTAACGCCCGTAAATAGATTTTTAGGTAATACGCGGTCAGTAACCGCAGAACCAACTTTATCAGTGATTTGCCAACGCTTTTATATTGGATAAAACGCTGATGGGAGATAAAATAGCATCGTTTTCGTGGTAAACGACGCTATTTCAATGGATGTATATTGCCTGAATTGTCTCGTGTGTGAAGCTAAACACCTACGGCCAGATACATGGATTAAATTACAGTTTACTTAGGTCAACTTTTAATGTTTTAAGGTGCGTTGCAATCTCTGTTGATGTTTTTTTACTGGTCTTTCCACCTAAATGTTTAGCGAAAAATTGTTCCATTGCCATAACATATGCCAGTTTATTGTCACGCTTGAGAAAGCCATGACCTTCGTCTTTTGCCAAAATATATTCAACAGGTAAACCTTTTTTATGCATTACACGAGCAATATTGTCAGACTCAAGCTGGGTAACTCTTGGGTCATTTGCACCTTGTACAATAAGTAATGGCGTTTTAATGTTGTCGACAAAGTTAATGGGCGAGCGGCTATTCATATCTTTTCGATCTGCGGCCACTTCAGGGTCACCAACGGCACTGAAAAATTGACCTAAATAAGGACGATAGTGCGACGGGAAAGACTCAACTAAGGTAATTAAGCTTGATGGCCCTACGTATGATACGGCTGCTTTGTATATATCAGGCGTAAACGTGACACCTGCTAATGCCGCGTATCCGCCATAAGAGGCGCCCATAATGCCAACCCGACTTTTGTCTGTGATACCTTGTTTAACTAAGTAATTAACGCCATCAGTTAAGTCATGCTGCATATTACCAAGCCCCCAGTTTTTATTTCCTGCGTTTAGAAATTTTTTACCGAAGCCTGTTGAAGCCCTAAAATTTGGCTGTAATACCGCATAACCCCGGTTCGCTAATAATTGGGCTACCGGGTGGAAATATCCTGAACTTAATGTCCAATAATCTCGTACCCAAGGTCCGCCATGTGGCAATATAATTGTGGGCAGGTTTTTATGTTTGTTCTTGGGTAGCGTTAAATAGGCTTGAATGTTCACACCGTCGCGAGATTGATAATTGATTGATTGGCGTTTTGATAAACGTTCAGGGGCAATTGCCGGCTTTTGGTTTAGGAGCGCATGCAGTTTTTGCGTATTCACATCGTAGCTGTAATCACGGTCAGTTTTAATATCACTGCCGACGGTAATTTGCCATTGCCCCGTTTTTTTATTCATTGACTTAACACTAATTTCAACCGTGTCGTTAAAATAGCTGTTGATTTTAGTCCAATGTTGAGCAAACGCTTGGGTTAATGGATAAGTACGTAAGTGTCCACCGTAATATGACACGGCTATGGGCTGGTTATCATCATTAAACTCAACCTTATATACGTCTGATTGATTTTCAGGATCTTGATGAAGCGTAGTAAATGACTGTGTTTTAAAATCAAATGATAAGAGTTCTTGCTTATCCCTTTTTTGAATATCACCCGTTAAATAGGCTTTATGGTTAGCTTCATCATATTTTAATAAAGTCATGTTTTCGCCAAAAGCGGTGTCAAATACCGCTTGCCATTCATGCTTATTCTTTACATAAAGTGTACTGGTATTGTCGCTGTTGGCGCTGACGGCAATCATTGGAATACCTTGACTGTTAAATGATAGTGAACGAAATCCTTTTTTGTTTTCAAGTACTTTTTTTAGCTTACCGGTTATGACATCTAAATGAAAAATATCTAGCTGACCACTTTCATCTTGATTTGACATCACGATTAGTTGATTAGGCATCTCTTTAACTTGGCCTAACAAAGCGTACGTTGCATCTTTGTTTTGAGTGAGCAGTTTAAGATGCACTTCTTCTTGAGATTTGTTTTTGCCAAATGTTAAATGATGAATTTGATCCTTTTCGTTACCATTGTCATTTTTAAGGAAAAAGAGGCTGTCATCATTTTTTGACCACTGAAAACTATTAATGGGATCCTTAGACTGAGTCACTGCGTAAGCGTGTGTTAATGGTTCCCCTTTACGCACAAGAAAAATATTCTGTGCGCCATTTAACTCTTTAAGAAAAGCTATCCAATGGCCTGATGGCGACAACTTTATATCGCTCACTAAACTTTTATTAAAAAAGTCCGCCATCGGGATCAACGTTGTATTTACCTGATTTTTAGTAATGTTACCTTCTAAGTTGCTGGCATAAACCAGTGGAGTAACGGCTGACGATAAAGCGCCGATGATTAAGCTTGGTAGTAAGTATTTGGTGATCATAATTAGATTCTCGCTGTTTTTACTCATGCTGAAAGAGTGATAAGTAACTTGGAAGTATAGTTACACAAAAAATAATTATTGTAAAACGATAATTTTATATTGTTTTGTAATGTTTTATTATTGTGTGGTACTATTGCATTAAGTATTTTGAGGAATAAAGAGCAATAAATGAATGTAAGTATGCAAAAGCTTATGAGAATGAGCAGGTTATTAAGAGTATTAATATTACTGGCAGCAACCACTGTGATTTTTTACCTTGCTTATGGTTACTTTATAGACGATAAAATTTATTTTAATTCTAGTGCTTTGTTCTTTGCGCTTTGGGATAACCCGTCAGCGAGTCAACCCTTTCTGCTGGCATCGAAACTGCCATTACTACTTAGCTTTCTTCTTGGTGTTTATTGGTTGCAAAAATTACTGAGTCATTATCAACAAGGGCAATTTTTTGGACCCGATTCAATGCATTGCTACTTATGGTTAGTGTGGCTAAAACTGGCAAGTTTTATACTGGACATTATTGATACGCTACTGATAGGTAACTACGCGCGACACTTTCAAGACACTGTCAGTATCGAGCTGACGGTTGATTTCAATGAGATCACCACTATTTTGTTGATGCTAGTGATTGTGTATTTACTTAAAGCAGCCAAAGAAATCGAAGCTGAAAATAAAGAGTTTATTTAGCTTATGGAAATTATTGTAAATTTAGATGTGATGATAGCGATTCGAAAAGTGAGCTCTAAAGAGTTAGCTAAAGCCATCGGGATCACCGAAGCTAACTTATCGTTACTTAAACGCGGCAAGGTCAAAGGGGTTCGCTTTGAAACATTAGCGGCTATTTGTCATTACTTAGAATGCCAGCCTGGCGACATATTAGCGTTTAGCGCAAGTGAGACTAAAGGTGTTACCAAGAGCTAAAGGTGATCCATTGACTGTGCTTCACCGTTAGCAGCTATCTCTGTTTGCTTTTGCCTATTAGCTACATCACGGTGCATACCATCTAATAAGCCACATTCGAGGTATGTGGCTTATAGTCTCTCATTCATATCACTCGTTAAAATATGACTTTAAGGGGTGATGTTGTTTTGGGGGCAGTAGGGTCTGTCGAAGCGGGTAACTCATCCCAGCACTGTACATCATTAAATGACTGAAGGGCACATGCGCCATTTAATGTATTCGCAACATCAACGTCATTGGATGCGCCAGCGACAGATATGTGCTACAGCAAGCCTAGTAAAGAAGTTAACTGTATAGGTCGTGGGTAGTTTAGTGTATGCACTATTTTTTGGTCAGGAAACAAACTGTGCGAATACGAAATACAATAAGGCTATTATCCTTAACTTTTCATTTGTGAGGTATTGTTAATTCCGTCTCTTGGCATAGTAAGAGTACGCTGAATATATTCAAAAAACTGCACTTACTTCAAAAACTGAATTCTCATTAAAAAACGCATTCCCCTAGCATAATTAAGGCTGCTAGGGGAGAGAGCTTACGCACCTCTGGTTGTGATTGCGGGAGACACTTTGGCCGCTTGACTAACAGGATAAGCGACTGCGATTTGTCCAAGCAACACAATCGCAATAGCGCCGAACAGTAAAAAGTTTAGCGGGACAGGTGTGATTGCAAGTAGTTCCACAAATTGGTTGTTTAATATGATGGCGGTGAGTATGCCAATAACCACACCTACGGTTGAGATGATGGCATTTTTTAGCATAAAATAACGCACTACTTGAGATTTACTGGCACCAAGCGCACGTCGTGTGCCAATTTGTTTTACTCGTCTGTTAATTGTAAACCTAGCCTGACCTAAGATCCCAAATAGGGTAATGATGGTGAGGCCAATACAGACCGATGTGAGTAATTGGTTGGTTGCTAAGTCTTCTTGATAACTGCGTTTTTTCACTTCACTTAAAGGCTCAATTGTTTCTATGCGTTTATAAGCATGTGTGAGTAAAGCTGCCGGTATCGCTTTTATGACGTAGTCCATTTGATCAGGTTCAACGCGAACTATATAACGTTGGCTATGGTTTGACTCACGTACCGACGAAATTACGGTGTATTCAACAGCACTCCAAGAACTCCATGCATTTTGCAATCGCTCAATGATACCAATCACCTCGTGAGGTTGTTTATAGAAGTATATATTTTTACCGAGTATGTCTCGCCAATCATCGGGAGATATTTTTTCAGCCAAGGCTCTGGTTATCAGTATTTTTGCGGGCTTATATATACCATCTCGCTCAGCCGTTTGAATATCAGAAGGGGAGAAGTTTTCACCAGCGACTAAGGTAAGCCCTAACGCATCAATCACGTCCTCGTTTGAGCCAAAGTATCCGCCAAAGGCAACATATTCTTCATCGGGTACGAGTTTAAACTCAATATAAGACCCCCAGCCTTCAAGCGGAAGTGCTGTCATTGGCGCGGCGTTGATGACGCCATGAATATTTTTTAGTGCAAGTAAATCGTCTTCTAGTTGATTGACTAAATCACCGTGCTCGTCAGATAAATTAGTAAAGACGGTAAGTGTATTTTTAATGTCGACGCCGACAGGGCTTGCGATTAAGTCGTTTCGTTCTGAAATCATATAAATGGCATTGACAAGTACCATGAATGTAACAGCAATTTGAAATGCCAATAAAACAGGGGTCGTTTTTTTCTTTTTAAATGTTTTTACTATGGGTAAAAAATCACGCATGTTCTTTATCCTATAAGCTTTTAAGTTGGCTGGAGGGCTGCATGTAACTTGCTTTGATGATTGGATAAAGGCCAAACACTAAACTCGATATAACCGCCAATAGTACTGTGCCAAGAGTTAGTTGAGAGTTCATTTGCATTAGCCCTGAGTGCAGGTAATGGTATGTGTTGGCTGCGGCAATAAGCCCAAGCTTTGCAAGCAACAATCCCAGTAACCCACCCACGAAACCGATCACTGATAACTCAATTGCAAATTGTTTGACAATATCCTGTTGGCTTGCTCCGACAGCACGACGTAATCCGATTTCACCTGATTTGGCATCAAACTTGGCTATCATGAGGCTCATACAGTTAAGCAAACAGACCAACAGAAATAGGGCTGCTAACCACACGGCCAGTTTACTATCATCGCTTATAATTTCTTCAACTATCAAGTATTGCTTCAATGGTAAAAGTTTATTGAAAATACGACGTGGGAATCTCCCCAAAGATTGCTGCTCTTTAGCATGATTATCTATAAATGTTTGATATTCATCATGGCTTTTCTTATTCGAGAGTTCAACCCAGAAAACGACCCACATACATTCTGATACCAGTAAAGATGCAAAGGACTGATCATCCGGTTCTTTCCAGCAGTAATTGTTCATTAACTTTAAAGTCAGCAGTTCATTTTGAATTTGGGTATTGAAGGGAATGAATATACCATTTGGTTTCTTAAACGCTTCATTCTGAAGGGCGTAAAACTTGGGTAAGGGG
>NZ_JAGJEF010000114.1:0-9172 GCF_018100875.1 Pseudoalteromonas sp. MMG012 | reverse complement strand
TGTTATTACTTCCTGCACCAAGGGTAAATGAGAACCCAGGGATCACTTTTAATGATGTATCTGCATCTTTGTAGGAAGCATCTTTTTCATCTAGTTCAAAACGATAGCTGATCTCTTCAAAAGAATTCAGAGTCAATTGTTGATCTGCAATATCCAAGCTACCATGTAACGCACCATCTTGTAGAAAAGACCCTACTTCATATGCACTTAATCCTACTCTCAAGTTAAATTCCGGAGTGTTATTGGCAACTTGGAGTAATTTAGTGTCAAAATCAGCACGTGCATCCGAGAAGCTAATCGTACTTCTTGGATCAATGGTTGGTTTACTCGCGGTGCTATCTTCATCACTGTCTCCACATCCAGATATTAAAAAGAGTTGTGTGAGAAATATTGCGCTATAGCTGTAAGTTTTTGCGTGAATGATCGATACCATTATTACTCCTTATTAAATCAATCATGGCATTTAAGTTACCTTCAAAAATAAATGAACCTTGTCGTATGTGCCGAACTTAAAATCAACCTATTTTGGAGTGTAACTTTACATCATTTACTTTTTGCTATTAATTTTAACAGAATTTATAATTTTATCTTGAAATGAGTCGTTTTCAATATGGTATACTTCGCGCGTTTTTATATCGATAGGTGCAATTATGGCAAATACGGCGCATGCATTACATATTCTAGTGAAGCACAAAGAGCTTGCTGAAGACATTATTAAACAACTTAAAAAGGGTGCAAAGTTTCAAGTTCTTGCAAAGAAGCACTCAACATGCCCATCGGGCAAAAAAGGTGGAGATTTAGGTGAATTTAAGCGTGGTCAAATGGTGCCACAGTTCGATAAAGTTGCATTTGGCGCTGAGATCTTAGAACCCCACCTAGTTAAAACACGTTTTGGTTGGCATGTGATCAAGGTACTCTATCGTACATGATTTGTGTTTGTTAGAAGGTAGTGCTTGCTGACCTTCTAACAAATTTCTCTTTAAGTGACTAACACTGGTTGGCCATTGTTACGGCCTACATATCACAGCTTAAAATTTTCATAGCTTTGCTCGCCGCTAACACACATCCTCGTGCTTCATCACTGGCTTCTTTACATTGCTTTGTCATATCTGCGGTACTGGGTGCTTTATCCCCTAATACTTTTTTTGCATGTGCAACGACTTTGGCACATTCACCGACCGGAACCGGTGCTGCGTCAGAGCAAGCTGTAAGTGTAAAAAGCGTACTCAGTACAAGAGCTATTCGTAATATCATCATGGTTCCTTGTTTAATTATGAGTTTTATCACCTTAAGGAAAGTAGGTTTTATGAGACTTAGCAAATAATTACTGCTGTTTGCATTCATTAAAAGTGGTTTCATGGTGAATTAGAATCTATTTATGAGTATTCCAACCGTAGGTAAAAACCCGTATAATTCGCGCCCTGTAATTTTATTTGATAACGCGGCGTCGGTGAACTGGCGATGTGGGAAGCCTGCAATGACTCAAAAAGAAACACCTGAAATCACTAAACTACATAAACGCCTCAGAAAGAATGTTGGTAATGCGGTTGTAGATTACAACATGATAGAAGAAAATGACGTAGTCATGGCGTGTATTAGTGGCGGTAAAGATTCATTTGCTATGCTGGATATACTTTTGAGTCTGCAAAAAGTTGCGCCGGTCAAATTTGATGTTGTAGCGGTTAATCTTGATCAAAAGCAGCCTGGCTTTCCCGAGCACATTTTACCAGAATACTTTGAAAGTCTTGATATTCCTTATTACATTGTTGATAAAGACACCTATTCGGTTGTAAAGCAAAAGGTGCCTGAAGGCAAAACGACATGTGGACTTTGCTCTCGTTTAAGACGAGGTACTTTATATTCGTTTGCGGAAAAAATTGGTGCAACTAAAATCGCGCTGGGTCACCATCTAGATGATATTGTTGAAACCATGTTTCTAAATATGTTTCACGGTGCTCGACTAAAAGCAATGCCGCCAAAATTGCGTTCAGATGATGGCCGAAATGTGGTGATCAGACCATTGACCTATTGTCGCGAAGATGATTTGATTAAATACGCAGAGTATAAACAATTCCCAATTATTCCTTGTAATCTGTGTGGTTCACAAGAAAACTTACAGCGACAGAATATTAAAGCCATGTTGGTTGATTGGGATACTAAAACGCCCGGGCGCGTCGAGAGTATTTTTAAATCAATACAAAATGTAAGTCCAAGCCAACTGGCGGATAGAGACTTATTTGATTTTATTAACTTACCAATCGATCGAGCAGCGCAAAAAGCGGAATATGAATTTGCTGAAGCAACCGTCTCGTCTTCAAATATTGATGAGTCTTTATTTATAGATATCACAAATATTTAATGCGTGCTGATAGCACGTTCGTTAACGAGCCACCGCAATATTTCAGTGGCTTTTTATTGGCTGCAAGCGAATATTTAGCAATGCGTTAAATAGCTTTTTCTTGTCTGAATTGCTTAAATAACCCACGGTTAAAGCGTTTATAAATCCAGTCTCCTGATCTGCCGTGAAGGGTTGTCCATGCTTTAGGCAGTATGCAATTTGTGTATTGATCTTACTCCCTAATTCAATCAATTGGGGACGAATAATTGTGTTTAGATCTCTCGGCTTATGACTTGTTTTGTTACTGAGTAGATCGGCTCGATATCGGTATTGAATTGCTTTTGCTGCAGAGATTTGTGCAATAAAAAATGCTTTGACACTCTCTTTATCTAACCCAATTTTGGCCGCTGAGTTACTACTTGCGGTAATGACAATGTTCTCTCGCACAATATTTTCTATGGCTAAATGGTTATTGGCTTTATATAGCGCGACATCTTGCATATAACTGAGTCGTTTATTGATCGTATTGAAAGTTTCAGTCGTGCAAGATATTGACCATGCGGGAAGAGACATTACGACCATAAGCAATACAATGAACTTGAGCATAGTTACCTTATTTGATTTAAGTATATTTGCAGGGCATGCCAAAAATGCATCAGCTATAAATGGGTAATTAAAGCACACTTTATTGTATTGTATCAACGCTATAATGTTGTTCTCACGTGTGAAATATACGTTAGTAGCAGATGAAGGTTTTATGTGGTGCGAACCTGAATAACTGTTTTTATAGAGGGAGTGTATGTCTGTTAGACACGATGACTGTACTGTTTGGTTTGGTGGCAGCAATTTGGATAGAAAAGGTGTTTACATTACAGGTCGCTTTTATCCAGATTATGACCACAGTAAACAGTTTTGCAACGCGTTAGGAGCCACTGATAGTCCAAAAGCGATCACCTCGAATTAGTAATTATCCACTGGCGGTACTTTTTTGCCTATTTGGTGGCTATATCGTAAGAGTAGGGATCATGGTAGCAATTTTATCTGGAGGGTTTATTGTGCTACATGGTATTGGAACAGGGTATTGGAGCAGGGTATTGGAACAAAGGTTGCGGGTTACTTCCCAATGGATGCAGACCCTTGTACTAAATCACCAACCTTAATCTGTAAGATTAACTTAGGGTTGGGTGCGTTATGTTACTTTCTTCCAATGATGATGTTACCTCAGTCGTGTTTCGTACTTTTTCATTCATTTTTGTCACCGTTACCTGTGTGGTTAAGTGTATTTTCTGTATTGTAGGGGTGGGAAGAGAAAGTGTCTTTGCACAAGCGGAAGTACCTTCAGAACAGATAAGAATAGCATTGCAGCGAAAGTGTTATATACGGTAAGCTTCTCTTATATGAAAGCAAAATATGAATAGGGCAGCTGAATCAAGTGTTCCACATCATATCGTAATAAAATGGTTCAGTTAATTAAAAGAGACATTGAGCATGAGACTTCACCCATATGATACGTTGACACTAGATAATGGTGGACAAATTATTTTTACTCCCTGCCCAGGCGCGAAAGACGCAACGCTGCAGGAGTCGGTCGAAATATTGAAATCAGCGGGCGCAAATGCGTTGATATCGGTAATGTATGATAAAGAATTAACGCGTTATGGCGCGCAGACATTATCTCAAGTGTGCATGACACAAGGCATTGAATGGTATCAACTCCCCATCAGCGATGAGGCACCACCAACGGATGCTTTTTCAACTGCATGGGCAGATTATGTACCAAAGATTATTTCATTACTTAATGATCAGGGTGTTGTCGTCGTGCATTGTAAAGGAGGATCAGGCCGTACAGGCTTAGTAGTAGCATTGTTAATGCATGCGCTAGGGTATGACAAGTTAGCTGCGAAGAATGCTGTCCAACGCCTACGACCTAAAGCGTTGTGCCATCCAGAGCAGTTGCGTTTTTTCAATGACTTTATGATTTAAAAACTGCAATGATACGCTTTAAGTTAGCTTGGTGTAAGTTAACGTATTTAATAGCCAAATATGCGTGAAGCCTATTTGGCTATTGGCTTATGAAAGATCCTTACTTGAAAAGGGCTGGTGGTGCACCAAACTTCAACAAGTTTGGAAAGATATTTTCAAGTGTATTTTGGTCTATGCCTAGCCATTGGCCGAAACTGGCGGCGTATTGATCTACCGACAGTGTTGGAATTAAACGGCCATTGCCCGCATCTAATGAATGGTTTAATTTGGCCTCGGGAATATCACCGAATATCGTCCCACCTTGTACAGCCCCTCCCATCACAAAGTGATGAGAGCCCCAGCCATGATCTGTGCCATCTCCATTAATTGCCAAAGTGCGACCAAAATCGGATGCTGTAAATAGGGTTACTTTATCAGAGAGTCCAAGGCTTTGCATTGCAGAATCAAACGCGACGAGTGCACCATCTAAGGCTGATTGCAGTTTAGGCAGCGATTGTGCTTGCCCAGAATGTGTGTCAAACCCACCCATAGCAACAACAAAAACTTGCCGCTTTTCTTGAAGTTGATCTCGAATCGCAATGGTTTTACTCACGGTTTCTAGTTGTTTGGCGACGGACGTTGTAGGGAATGTTGGCAGTGCAACAGAGACCTCAGACAAAGCCGCATTAAACTGATCATTGGCACTATAGGCTTGGTTGATTTGCGTTGACATATCTTGTTCAACAAAATTGTTAGTTTGGTGTCCAAGCGCGCTAAAGTGCTTTTGTAATGCGTTTGATTCATCGAACATATCCAAAACATCTATAGTTGCCGCTTGACCGTCATGAACATGATACGGTGTTGTGTTACTCCCAGTGATGAGTAACTCGGCGCTTGAGGTTGTGATGGCAGAAAATGTGCTAGGGCTTTGTTGTCCTTGTTCTATTAAAGCGTCATTAAGCATGCCAGCCCAACCGAATTGAGCCCCCTCCGTTTGGCCTGACATCCAAGTAGATTGCTGGTCGTTATGGGAAAACAGCCTTGATGGTAACTTAGCTGTTTCTGAGCGAATACTCGCAGCGGTGGTTGGTTCAAGCAAAGGGCCCACATTACCTACTAGAGAGACTTTACCTTGTTGGTATAATTGTGCAATTCCGCTGAGCTCTGGGGGCAAGGCAAATTGACGCGATCCGAATCGAGCAGGGGTATCAATGGGTAATAAGTTAGCCTGTGAGCGTTTATTGGTATATTGAGATAATAATGTATTTCTAATATTTGACCATTGCGTATAGCTTGCCTGATCATATGGGATCACGGTGTCGTGGTTATCCATGCCACCGTATAGAAAAACACATACAAGGGCTTTATAGTCATCGTTGTTTGTCGTAGGGGTATTTACAATCGCTTGTGCAAGATTCAAAAATGGTGCTGCTGCCATAGAAGCACTGCCCGCTTTTAGAAATGATCGTCTGTTCATGAGAGAGTCCCCTATTTTTGCACTAAATAATCAGGTGTTGTCATAACGAGCAGTACAGCAACTCGTACACGCATTAGGTAACCGTCATCTTCATCGTTGGGTATTGTGCCAACAATACGCTTAATTGCCGTGAGAGTGGCACTTGAAAGTTGATTGGCAGTGAGTAATAAGTTTAGTCGGGCAAGCAGGGCATCAACATCTTGTGCGATTGCTAGCTCTTCTTCATAGGTAACGAGAAAGCTTTTCCGAATATCTTCGACGGTGATTGGCACGCTGGGGTGGTCAAATTCTTCGAGGATATCTTCTACATCTGCTTCTTGTGGTTCCCCTGATATATAGTGGGTCATAAAATTAACATAGCCAGGAATGGTGGTGGCATTGGTAATTTGTAGTTCAGGTGTAACTAACCCCTTTTTTGCTGTGATCGAGCCAGGTGCGGTATACCCAGGACGAAAGAAGTTAAACACACTGGGTGAGCGATATGGGTGTTGCCCGAGTGCATTTGGAGCACTGGTGTCCCACAGCATGGTTTGATACTGAGGGGTAATATTTTGTGCATTAAAAGCTCTTGCCCACTGTGTAAAACGAAGTATGGGTTCTCTTATTTTTCCTGCGGTAGTGGTAGCAGGCTCGCGAGCTTCATTATCAAATAAAATAGCGGCCACAGTTGCACTGAGATCCCCCCGTTTACCTGTACCTACCTGTGAACCATCCGGCAGTGTAAATAGACCACTGGTAAACGCGGCAACGGTACGTGAAATATAGGCATTACTAGGGTTAGAACTCACCAATCTTTGGATGAGCTGTCTAGTAACAAAGGGAGGTAAATTTGGGTGTGTGAAAATGTGATCCAATGCCATACTGATAGACGCTTCAGCATCAATACCAGCTGGAATAGTAAGCCCTAAGAATACCTTTTCTTGGTCTGAATGGGCTTCGGGGTTAATTGCCATTGGGCGGGTGAAAATATTATTGCTAACGGTATCTTCATCAGTCTCATTATAATCTAACCCGGTCATAACCTTTGCTAGGCCGGTGATGTCTTTGTTTGAATATAACTCTACGGGGACGTTGTTTTCGTTTTTGTTTATTGAGCCATCGCTGTTGAGTTTAACCACACCTAAAGTGAACAGCTGTAATAATTCTCTGGCATAGTTTTCGTCGGGGACTCTGCCAGTATCGGGGTCCGCTTTTTCATTACCCAAATAAGTTAGATAGTGACCCATGGCAGGAGAATAGGTTATTGCTTCTAGTAGGGTTCGGTAATTACCAAAAGCATTGTTGATCAGTATATCTTGATAAGCAGCCACGGCAGTGGGTTGATCGGTTAAGGTTTCTCCGCCCCCGTTAGAGACCACCAAGATTTCAGATAATGCAAAAGCCACTCTTTGGCGCAGTTGGTCCTTGCCTGAGATACTATTTTTCCAAAATGCGAAGGTGGTTGATTCGATGAAAAACAAATCAAACTCATCGTTGTGGTTTACACTTTTTGGCGCATAGCTAACCACAGTTGGCATGATGTTGCTTGTGGGTATACTGAGTTGGTTTTTAAACCACTTGGATGCACTGCTGTGCGTGAGTGTTTTAATATCTTGCGCAGTAGCCCCAAAAGTTGATTGCTGTAAAAAACGGGATGCTTTCTCCGCTGAAGAAAAGGTCTGGTCAGCATATGTATTTTGGTCGTTATTTACGGGAGGAAAGGGAGTTGGAGTGAATGTTGATAGTGTTGACTGAGGCTGGCTTACAACTGAATGTGCATTGTAATCCAGTGAGACATCTGAGCCAGAAACACCGCCGCAAGCAAGAATTAAACTTATGACAGTACTAAGGGTGAGGTGTCGAAACGTTATATTAATTTTCATTATTAAATTGCCCCTAACTAAACATAGCTTCAGTATATAGAAGAAATTTAACACTATGTTTTACATTTCACAGTACCAAATCATACAAAATTGTATGGTTTATTATTGTGATAATAAGGATAATTCAATATTAAATACAGCGCCTTTTTGATGTTCAAGCAATTGGATTTCGCCGCGGTGCACTTTACAAATGGCTTTAACAATGCTCAATCCTAAACCATTGCCCGGTTTCGAACGGCTAATATCGGCGCGATAGAATTTATCAAACACATGGGATCTATCCTGGACTGAAATACCTGGGCCATTGTCACCTACTTGCAGTAATGCACCGTCAATATGGTTTTGCAGTCTGATCCAAACCTGTGCATCCTGGCTGCTATATTCCAATGCATTTTCTAATAAATTACATACTAATTGATTGATAAGGTCTTCATCTGCAAGACAAAGTACGTCATCTACAATGGAGATCTCAAGGTTGCGGCCAGTATCAATAAAGACCGGTTCATAGCTTTGGGCTAAATCAAGAATTGTTGATGATAAGTTGAGTTCTACAAAGCCATTTTTATGCTTTCCAGATTCAATGGCATTGAGGCGAACTAAATTATTGAAAGTGGCAATAACTGTGTGTAAATCTGATGATGCTTTATCTAAATGAGTCTCAAGCATATCGATATCCTGCTGCATATATTGGAGTCTATTTGCCACGCGTGTTAACGGCGTCTTTAAGTCATGTGCAATACCAACAGACATGGTTTTCATGGTGGTGTGAAGATCTGAAATGTCATCTAACATGGCATTTAAAGAAATGACTAACGCATTTAATTCATCAGGTGTGTTGTCACAGTCAATGCGTTCTGAATCGGGAGATTCAGCGACCTTTGAAAGCGCGTTTTTTATACGAATAATACGTACGGCATATTGCTGTGTTATAGAAAATATGATGAATAGTATCGGTAACCAGCTGAGTGCAGTGAACCATATATTGATACTTATGAGCGTATTTCGAGTATCTATGTAATGATGCGTCAGTGCTTGAAGTATGGCTAGGCTATAACGTTCATCAAGCGTAAAGTGTATGTATAATGCGCTTATAGGCTCATCAAGTGTTGAATCATATTTTTGCCATACAGCTTCATCAACAGGGGTTATTGTTAACTCAGTACTACCTAGCAGCAAAGTATTCTTGTCGTAAAGTGAAAATAGTAACCCTTCTTCATCTAGTCGTTCATCGCTCTCATGCTTATGCCAAATTGGGCGGTGGGATAGCTCATATTCATCGAGTAAAGCGTTTAAGCCGTCCTCGTTGTAGAGGTGAGTCACTTCGCTTTGCATTTCTATAAACTCGTCTGTTTGCTCCGTTTTTATTTGTTGCAATAGGAGATAGCTGATCGCAATGAGCATGCTACAAACGAGCACCCACGCAGTGAGTGTTATTTTCAATACTTTGCCAACCCTGTGGTAGTTTTTCATATGTGTCATGATCAATCTGATATTATGTAGCCACTGCCGCGCACAGTTTTAATGAGCTCAGTA
>NZ_JAGJEF010000113.1:0-9585 GCF_018100875.1 Pseudoalteromonas sp. MMG012 | reverse complement strand
GAATCTATTAGACTTTTCCTCTTATTTGCACTACTCTACAAAAGTTTTCTGAAAACCTCTTTTGGTTACTAAAAATACAAAAATTTCTCTTCCTTAACAGATAGATAAAACAATGGCTGGTTTTAAAAAACTTATATTTTTACAATTGTCTCTGTGGTTAACATTTTCACTTATAGGCACATTCTTTTTTGCTTCGAGTTTTGATTCAGCTGTGAGCAAAGCACAAAGAAGCTCTCAAGTAATGGTAACCCAATATATTCAAAACAAAACAATGGAAAACGTAACGCCTGAGCATATACGTCAAGCATTGGCCAGTGGTAACGTATTCTCGACCTTCATTGTTCGTGATTTTAATGGTGATACGGTGTTGAATATTAATGCCCCAACTCCCCTACCTTTTCTAACAAACATTATTGAAAACAGCATCAATGCAATTCGCCCGCAGTTTTCAGTGAATATTGCCAAAGACATTAAAATTGAATTTGTGATCAATGCGCAAAGCCAAGCGCAGCTTTTACAGCAAGCATTATTACTACTTTTTGTGCTGACAGCTTTGGTTGCGTTTATTCCAATAATTTACATGAAAGCAATATATAAGCGTTTGAATCGTAATGTCAGTATTACAGTGGCAAATGCCGTTGATGTTTATATAACGCAAAACCAAGTCACTGAAAGCATTGAAAATGAATTTAACACCTCAAAAATGCAAGCCCTCAGTGCCGAACTCGCTCCTTCGTTTAATCGCTTAGCACACTTTTTGAAAAGCAAACAAGAAGACATTCAAACCGCGGCGCAAAGTATAAAGCAAGAAGCTTATAAAGATGTTATTACCGGGTTAGGTAATCGCAATATGTTTGTGGAATATTACGAACATCAAATTGAATCAACCAGTAAGAAAAGTTTTGGTACTTTAGCGATGATCCGCTGTAGTGAATTGCAGGTAATCAACCAAACACGAGGCTACCAAAAAGGCGATGAATACATAAAGTCGGTTTCTGATATCATAAAACACGTCAGTGGCACTTATACCGGCAGCCAAACATTCAGACTAAATAGTTCTGACTTTGCGGTTATATTACCCAATGTACCCACAAAAGAAGCGGAGCATTTTGGCGAGACTTTACAAGCAAGGTTCACACAATTCCAACAAAATCAAGAGCTAAGCTCTGTAGCGAATACAGGAATAGTGCCATACGAAACCGGCAAACCGCTTGGTGAACTCCTATCCGTCGTAGATAACGCAATGAGCATGGCGCAAAGTAAACAAGCCAATGCATGGCATATTCAGCGAGAATCAGATCTGGTTAATAATGTAGGGGCTGGATTCGGTAACCAAAACTGGCGTAAAGTTATTCACGATGTGATTGACTCAAAACGCGTAAGCTTAATGATGCAAAACATCATGCCAATTGGCAAAAATGTCAAAGCCTATGCTGAGATACAAGCTAGATTCAAAACTGAAGAAGGCCAAATGCTGCCAACAGCGTCTTTTTTAGCGATGGCTGAGAAGCTTGATATGGCCATTGAAATTGATAAATTAATTATTGACAGCTCCCTCGAGCTTATTAAATCACGTAATTTTACCGAAAAATTCTTTGGTATAAATGTAACCGCTTCAAGTGCCCACAGTGATCAGTTTGTTATATGGCTTGAAAGACGTTTATTAAAAGACGCCAACATAGCATCAAAATTAGTGTTTGAGGTCAGTGAGTTTGGATTACAGCAAAACATAAAAGCCAGTAAGCGCTTTATTGATATGGTGCACAGAGTTGGCGCACGTATCACTGTAGAACGTTTTGGTGTTGGTTTAACCTCATTCAAATTTTTCCGAGATCTAAAACCCGACTTTATAAAAATGGATGCCAGTTACACGCGAGGTTTAGAAGAAGACAAAAACAATCAATATTTCATGAGGTTAATGGTTGACCTTGCCCACCGAATTGGGGTTAGTGTATTTGCAGAGGGTGTTGAAAGCCAAGAAGAAAAGCATATTGTCGAAACGCTTTGCTTAGATGGCGTTCAAGGGTATTACATAGAAAAACCAAAAGAAATCTAAATACCACGTCAGTCCGTATAACCAACAAGGCCAACTCTGGCCTTGTTTACTTTGAAATGAATAGACTTAACTGTCAACAAATGCGCGCAGTTCATCAAGATATCCATTAAATGTGTTTACATTAATTATGATCTTCTCGGTTAAAATTGCTAAAATCGCGACCAAACAAAAAATACCTCAGTTTTTAGCAAAAGGGGCTGTAATGACTGAATATATTATGTTGCTTATCGGCACCGTGCTGGTAAATAACTTTGTGTTAGTGCAATTTCTTGGCTTATGTCCATTTATGGGGGTATCTGGGAAGCTCGACACCGCCGTCGGTATGTCTTTAGCGACCACATTTGTACTGACATTAGCGTCTGTGACAAGTTATTTAGTCAATCAATATATTTTGCAGCCACTAGACCTTGAGTTTTTGAGAACCATGAGCTTTATTTTGGTCATTGCTGTTGTTGTGCAATTTACAGAAATGGTGGTACGTAAAACCAGCCCTACTCTATATCGATTACTGGGCATATTTTTACCCTTGATAACCACCAACTGTGCCGTGCTTGGCGTGGCGTTATTAAACATAAAAAACGATCACTCCTTTATTGAATCTGCCGTCTATGGCTTTGGTGCGGCAGTTGGGTTTTCTCTGGTATTAATTTTATTTGCCGCTCTTAGGGAACGATTAGCCGTTGCTGATGTGCCCTCACCCTTTAAAGGTGCTTCTATTGCTATGGTCACTGCTGGCCTAATGTCTCTTGCCTTTATGGGCTTTTCTGGATTAGTGAAATTATAACCATGACCTTGATGTACGCTTTAATTGCGCTTGGCTCATTAGCGCTCGTTTTTGGACTCATCTTAGGCTACGCTGCCGTAAAATATCGTGTTGAAAGTAGCCCTATTGTAGAGCAAGTCGACGCGATATTACCGCAAACACAATGTGGACAATGTGGCTACCCTGGTTGTCGCCCGTATGCAGAAGCCATTGCAAATGGTGACGAAATCAATAAATGCCCTCCAGGGGGTGATGCAACGGTCAAGAAACTTGCTGACTTAATGGGTGTCGATGCGAAACCCCTTGCTGGCGGTGAAGAAGCTGAACCCATAAAAACCGTTGCTTATATCCGAGAAGATGAATGTATTGGATGCACCAAATGTATTCAAGCATGTCCTGTGGATGCCATTGTTGGAGCCACTCGCCAAATGCACACCGTTATTGATGATGAATGTACTGGGTGTGACTTATGTGTTGAACCTTGTCCAGTTGACTGTATTGATATGCTTCCCGTCGAACAAACTAAGCAAACATGGAAATGGCAAATCAACGCCATTGCCGTGACGCAAATAGATTAAGAGGTTTAAGTGGATACATTACTTGAACAAATAGAAAATGGCACATTGTGGCAATTCCCAGGAGGCGTCCATCCTCCACAACAAAAATCATTGTCAAATCACGCGCCGATTGCACGTTTACCGTTACCCGAAAAGCTCATACTACCGCTCAAACAGCATATTGGTGCAAATGGTCAGTTAATTGTAAGTAAAGGTCAAACCGTATTAAAAGGCCAAGCTTTAACTCAGCCCAGTGGTAACTGGTCTTTGCCTATTCATGCACCTACCTCTGGTGAGATAACCAATATTGCAGCCATGCCATCAGCGCACCCGTCAGCCTTACCTGAGCTCAGTATTATTTTAACGCCTGATGGCAAAGATACATGGATACCCCTAACTGAAAATACACATATTGATACTCTATCGCACCAAGCATTGATTGATATTATTCATAACGCTGGTATAGCCGGTATGGGAGGCGCGGGTTTTCCAACTTATATCAAAGCCGATAGCCAACGACCTGTTGAGTTTCTTGTCATCAATGGTGTTGAGTGTGAACCCTATATCACCGCTGACGATATGTTAATGCGTGAACACGCAGACCAAATAGTCAAAGGTATTGAAGTGATGCAGCAACTTTTGACTCCAGAGCTCATCCTCATCGGTATCGAAGATAATAAACCGCATGCTATCAGCGCGATGCAGCAAGCCTGCCAGCACAATAAAAAAATTCTCGTGAAAGCGATTCCCACTCTTTACCCCTCTGGAGGGGAAAAACAATTAATACGTGTACTCACTTCAAAGGAAGTGCCCAGTGGCGGGATCCCCGCTGATATCGGTGTTCTAGTGCAAAATGTTGGAACACTGTTTGCTGTAAGTGAAGCAGTATTTGCCGGTAAACCACTAATAGAACGTGTTGTTACAGTCACTGGTAACACCATAAAGCGACCACAAAATGTGTGGGCGCTCATTGGTACTGAAATTAAACACCTACTTGATAGCCAAGGCTTCGAACCTGTAGACGCACAACGTGTTGTTATGGGCGGTCCAATGATGGGCTTTACCCTTCCCTCGGTGAGGATCCCTGTTGTCAAAACAACTAACTGTATTCTGGCTCCAGATAATACAGAGCTTGCAGAACCAGGAGAAGAAAAAGCCTGTATACGCTGCAGTGCATGCGCAGATGTTTGTCCGCAGACTTTATTGCCCCAACAATTACAATGGTTTGCCAAAGGCAAAGAGTACGACAAGTTAGAAGACTACAACTTATTTGATTGTATCGAATGTGGTGCCTGCTCTTATGTTTGTCCTAGCGAAATCCCATTAGTACAGTACTACCGTGTTGCAAAAGCAGAAATCCGAGAACAAAAAATAGAACAAGTAAACGCGGAACGCGCTAAAGTCCGATTTGAAGCGAGAAAGGCACGATTAGAGCAGGAGCAAGCTGAGCGTAAGAATAGACATACACGCTCACCTTCCCGAGCAGCTAAGCCTGCTGCAGAAAAAGCGAAAGTGGCCGATGCGTTATCCCGTGTTGCTAAAAAACAGGGTGAACAATCAGCCGTACAGGCCGCAATTGAGCGTGCGAAAGCGAAGAAAATGGCGGATGGCACTCTCGAGCCTGATAACAGTGAAGTGGTATTAGAGCGTGCCAAACGTAAAGAACAAGCCCGTAACTATAAAGCGCAAAAGCAAACCGCGGAAGTAAATAGCAATGACAACAAGTCTGCCGTTGCTGCCGCCGTAGCGCGTGCTAAAGCCAAAAAAGCCGCAAAGCTTGCTGAAGATAATGGTGCGCCTAAGGCTGAACTCAATTCAAGTAAAACGGAACCAAGAAAAGCCGCGGTTGCTGCAGCTATCGCCCGTGCTAAAGAGAAAAAAGCCGCTCAAACGCTAGACAGTGATACGGATATTAACGCTGCGCCTCATGAAACAGTTGATGCGGTAGATAGCAAGTCCGAAGCGGTTAACGCTGACCCACGTAAAGCGGCTGTTGCAGCTGCGATTGCCCGTGCTAAGGCCGCAAAAGCCAGCGAAACTAATGATACGGGTGACGCCCCTGTTAATCCCCCAGCTCACGCTGTAGCCACTGAAAAAGAAACCGCTACAGAGGAAGACCCGCGTAAGGCGGCCGTTGCCGCAGCGATTGCCCGTGCTAAAGCCAAAAAAGCCGCAAAAGCCAGCGAAACTAATGATGCGGGAGAGGGCCTTGTTAACCCCCCAGCTCACGCCGTAGCCACTGAAGAAGAAACCGCTACAGAGCAAGACCCGCGTAAAGCGGCCGTTGCCGCAGCGATTGCCCGTGCTAAGGCCAAAAAATCCGCAAAAGTCAGCGAAACTAATGATGCCAGTGAGGCACCTGTTAACCCCCCTGCTCACGCCGTTGCCACTGAAGAAGAAGCAGCTACAGAGGAAGACCCGCGTAAGGCGGCCGTTGCCGCAGCGATTGCCCGTGCTAAGGCCAAAAAAGCCGCAAAGCTTGCGCAAGCGAATGAGGCTGAGGTTAACAATACAGACTCGCAACCAGTACGAGGTACAATAGAACCCCCGATTGACTCAATAGATGCTGAACAACCAGCAGCCAAAGTTGACCCACGTAAAGCCGCCATTGCCGCTGCAATAGCACGTGCAAAAGCAAAGAAAAAAGCCAAAGAACAAGAAGGAAATGACCCGTCATGAAACTGACTATGGCTTCATCGCCGCATAATCACAGCCAAAAATCTGTGAGTAAGTTAATGATTACGGTAATGTGCGCATGTATTCCGGGCATACTCACACAAGCCTACTTTTTTGGTTTTGGCGTACTCATACAACTTATTATTGCCATCATTACGGCCTCTCTTGTAGAAGCGGCTATTTTAAAGTTACGCAATCGACCTATTTTGCCCTCACTAAGTGATGGAAGTGCTTGGTTAACCGCAGTTTTACTCGCAGTCAGTATCCCTTCGCTCGCTCCTTGGTGGGTTATTGTCGTTGGTATTGTGTTTGCGATTGGTATGGTAAAGCAGTTATATGGTGGTTTGGGTTTTAATTTATTTAACCCAGCAATGGGGGCGTATGTTTTATTACTGATCTCTTTTCCTGTGCAAATGACAAGTTGGATGCCTGTGGATCACTTATTAGCTTCCCCTATTAGCTTTTTAGATCAATTAACCATCATTTTCACTCAAACAAATAGCACAGGCTTGACGCTCGATACACTGCGTACATCAATCGATGGTACAACAATGGCAACGCCTCTAGACACGGTAAAAACCGCAGTGAGCCAAAATTTAACTGTGTCAGAAGCAATGAATCAATCGCAATTTTCAGCCTATGCAGGCCTTGAATGGCAATGGGTGAACGTCGCTTACTTAATCGGTGGTCTGTATTTATTGAAGGCCAAAGTTATAAATTGGCACATTCCTACCGCTTTCATAGGAGCATTAGCTTTATGTAGCGCAATTGGATACATTGCCGATTCAGGATCTCAAGCTGGGTCATTATTTCACTTACTCAGTGGTGCTACGATGTTAGGAGCGTTTTTTATCGCAACAGACCCTGTCTCCGCCTGTACCACCGACAAAGGCAGGCTTATTTTCGGCGCTAGCATTGGTGTGTTAGTGTACGTAATTCGCCAATTTGGGGGGTATCCGGACGCCGTCGCATTTGCTGTATTACTGCTCAACATGGCCGTGCCTTTGATTGACCACTATACCCAGCCACGCACATATGGACATGGAGCGAGTAAATGATTGTTCAATCTATGTATAAAAATGGCGCAATTCTTACTGCCTTTGCTTTAATAACGACAGGGAGTGTGGCATTGGTACAAACACTCACTGCTGAGCGCATCAATGAACAAGAGCAGCAACATTTAATGGGGCTGTTAGGGCAAGTATTGCCACATAATGAATATGATAATGTGCTTTATAAAGATTGTGTGCTCAGTAATGCACCTGAACTTGGCCCTAATGGGTCGTACACGCTATATAGAGCTTACAAGAATGATGCGCCATCCGCTGTGCTTGTGCGTCATACAACACCGCACGGTTACAGCGGTAACATAGATGTACTCAGCGCCATACATGCTGACGGCAGAATTTCGGGGGTCCGTGTCACACGCCACGAGGAAACGCCAGGGCTTGGTGATAAAGTGGAACTGGCTAAATCTGATTGGATCACGACTTTCAATGGTATGGTAATTGAATCGCAAACAGATCCACGCTTTGCTGTGAAAAAAGACGCGGGTCAATTTGATCAATTTACAGGGGCTACAATCACCCCACGTGCTGTTGTAAGTTCAGTAAAGCAAGCCGCTTGGTACGCCAAACAAAATTTTGAAGCGCTATTTAATGCTGAGAATGCCTGTGGAGATACACAATGAGTCAATTTAAGTCACTAATGAAAGAAGGCATGTGGGGTAATAACCCTGCACTTGTGCAATTGCTCGGGCTATGCCCTCTTCTGGCAGTCACCAGTACAGTAACGAATGCACTTGGACTGGGATTAGCAACGTTGTTAGTATTGGTTGGCTCTAACATTACCGTGTCTGTCGTTAGAAATTGGGTGCCTAAAGACATTCGGATCCCAGTTTTCGTGATGATAATTGCGGCGTTTGTCACCATAGTGCAATTATTAATGAATGCGTATACCTTTGGCTTGTATCAATCCCTCGGGATCTTTATTCCTTTGATCGTGACTAATTGCGCTATTATTGGTCGTGCTGAAGCATTTGCATCAAAAAACAACCCGCTGCTCTCTGCATGGGATGGCGTGATGATGGGGCTGGGCTTTGCGGTGGTACTCATCGTGCTAGGAGCAATGCGTGAAATAATTGGCCAAGGTACTTTGTTTGATGGGGCCGACCTACTGTTAGGCACTTGGGCAACTGTACTGCGCATCGAGCTATTCACTTTTGATAATCAATTTCTCGTTGCAATCTTACCTCCAGGGGCCTTTTTGGGATTAGGATTGCTCATTGCAGGGAAAAACGTGATTGATACACAAATAAAAGCAAAGGCAAGCCCTGTGGCACAACCAGAAAAAGCGCCGCGAGCCCGAGTAACCAATTTAACGTAACAATAAGTATCTACCGTCATGAATAAAGTAAAACGTTATGAAATTCTCACTCGGTTAAGAGATGACAACCCTCATCCTGAAACTGAGCTTGAATATTCTTCCCCTTTTGAGCTATTAGTGGCCGTCACACTTTCAGCACAAGCCACTGATGTAGGTGTTAATAAAGCCACCAGAAAACTCTTTCCGGTTGCCAATACACCACAAGCCATCATTGACCTCGGCCTTGAAGGGCTGAGAGACTACATAAAAACCATTGGTTTATTTAATTCAAAAGCCAATAACGTTTATAAAATGTGCCATATCCTTGTGCAGCAACACAATTCTATTGTCCCTGAAAACCGTGAAGCCCTCGAAGCACTCCCAGGCGTTGGCAGAAAAACGGCGAATGTTGTGCTGAATACCGCTTTTGGTTGGCTAAAAGATAATGAAGGTAGATACTTTTTAGCGGTTGATACCCACATTCAACGCCTTGCAAACCGCACAGGTTACGCCAAAGGCAAGACTGTTGAACAAACTGAACAAGCCATTATTAAAAACACGCCTCGTAAAACCGAGTTTATGTTCAACCTACACCACTGGTTTATTTTGCATGGCAGATATGTGTGTACTGCTCGAAAACCAAAGTGCGGTGCATGTATTATTGAAGACCTATGTGAGTTTAAAGAAAAAACTAGCGACTAAATGCCTTAAACTTATATTATGATTAAGAATTTAAATGGTTAGCACCAAAATAAGGATGTTGTAAAACTCAATGGAAGGCAAAATTTATGATCATAACGAACTAAAATTCTACAGTAATCAAGAGTTAGTTCAGTGTCTTAAAGAGCATTGGAAAGTAGAAACCGATACAATTGAAGTATGGGGAGAAATAAAGCCACTTAAAGATAAAAGCTTTGGTTTTCTAACTAACGTAAGTACTTTTACAAGTAATACCCCCTTAATTTATCCACTTAAAGGACATGAGTATTATTGCGACTTCTTTATAAGTTCAAGTGATGCTCAAAAGTTTGGAAATCGTAATTCACCTAGATTAATCCGGTGTGAATTAGTCTTAGCTCCTGAAGCTGAGCGGAAAAAACACAACATTCCTTTTGAATTAAACGTGCTACCTGGAAGTTGTACTCCATTAGAACAATTACCAGACACTG
>NZ_JAGJEF010000112.1:0-9822 GCF_018100875.1 Pseudoalteromonas sp. MMG012 | reverse complement strand
GTCTTCTTCGTCTGCATTATGGTGCACATCAGCGAATAGGGTGCGAGCATAAAAGCCATTGTAGCGAGTAATTACGGGGGGAGCTGCGGTAACTATTTGTTCTGCAAGCAATGAAAGGGGAATAAAGCGATTATCTTGCATCATAACTTGTGTGTTTAGCAATTCGGTTGAGTTGTTAACCGGCTTTGGAACGGTTATGACTAAATCAACTGGGTTTGTTGTGTAGTTCAAAGTGGTTGCAGTTAACCCCGAGCTTTGCCAAGCCAAATAGCTATTGAGGTCGTGTTCAGTAAGCTGGCTCAGTTGTAACTGTTGTTTGTTAATCGATAGTGCAAGTTGCGGTTTGCCTAATCCGTAGTTACGCCGGGTGTTTTGAGTATCAAGATGCTGTGACAGGAGAGAGTATATAGCTTCTGATGCGGCTAAGTTCGCGTACTCACTGCCACCAAGTACTCTCAATTCAATGGGGCTAGAAATAGGAGGCCCTTGGCCAAGTTCACGAGCGATAACAATAAAATCAGAGTACTGGACGACAAATTGCTTGTTAAGGTGTTCTACAATTGATGAAACTAGAGTATCAGGTGTTGTTTCAAAGACGATACGTGCGATATGGCTTTCATTGGGCTGTTGTGCCAAATTGTAGTAAAAACGGGGCCCTGAATTACCTGAAAATAGATAGGTATGGGTAATTTTATCATTGCCTTTCAATTTGTGAGCAATGTGTTTGGCTATTCTTGTGGTTTCGTCGACGGAGGTACCAAAAGGAAGTTGAATATCAATATATGCTTGGTTACGACTTGTTTTCGGAAAAAACTCACCATGACTGCTTGGCAAATTCATTATGAGTACAATGAATACAACAGTCATTGTTAATGTGCTTTTTGGGTATTTTAAAGACCACAACGCGATACCCTTTGCTATTGTACTAAGTGGGTGATTAGTCGTACGGTAAGGCTTGGAATTACGGGCAAAAAACATGCTCATAACGGGGACCAGTGATAATGAAATTAGATAGCTTAAAACAATACACATAATCACCAGAACTGGGATTGTGGCGATGAAATCAGCAACATTGCCTTTTGACAGTAACATAGGAATGAATGCTGCAATGGTGGTAAGCGTCGCAGTTGCTAATGGCTTATACAACTCTCGAATGGCCATTAAAGGTGCTGCCACTCGAGACGCGCCTTGCTCTAAGTGATGAACAATACGTTCAGCCGTGACGATGCTATTGTCAACCATTAACCCCAACGAGAGAACCAAACCTGCAATTGTCATTTGATGAATAACCCCCCAAACATGCCAAATATACCAAGTGCAGAGAGCGCAATTGCTGGAATAGAGACACTAACAATTAATGCGCTACGAAATGACATGAGGCACATTAATACCACTGTCACACCCAAGCAACTGACTAACAATGAGGTTAAGAGTGAACTACGACGCTTTTGAGTCCAATCAGGTTGGAATAAATGAACATGCACTTTGAAAGGAGCATATTGGTGATTCAATTGTGCGATTTTCTGCTTAATACGTGCACCAACAGCGGTGACTTGGATAGTATCAGGGGGTAATGTAAGTGCAATACCCACAGTACGTTTGCCATCAATCCAAAATTGTTCATTACTAATTGGGTCTATTCGGTAGGCTACATCGGCAATGTTTGCCAGTAACATAGCACTGCCATTTGGTGAAAATATCTGCGTACCCTTGATTGTATCTAACGTAGAGATTCGGGTTAATGAGTTCAACCCCGTTGTAAATGACCCGTTTTGTAAAATTGGTGGGGTCGCTTCGGTATTGAGCTGGGCTACATGCTTTGCTATTTTTGTTGGCGTTATTCCTGTTTCTCTCATGCTTTGCGCAGAGTATGCTATTTGTAATTGCTCTTTAGGCGCACCTATCAAGGTTGCTGTACGAACATCTGAAAGCGAGAGTAGCTCGTCCTTAATTTTTAAAGCGAAACGATGGTCATGGAGTATGCCGTTCCCTGTGCTTACAGATAACACAATGCCTTGTGTGTCTTGAATACGGTCATGTACTGAAATATTAATAGGATTTAATTGAAGCTCAAGTTGACGAATACGATCTTTGATCCGCTGCCAAATTGGGTCGGTATCGTAAATGTGCTCCTTCAGTTCAAGGTCAATATTTGCGTACCCTTGTTTTATTCGCGCGCTGAAGGTTTGTATTTCGTCTATTTCGCTGAGCACTCGCTCAATAGGTCTGACTCCTTCATCTGTCAGCTGTGTGATGTCCATGCCTGGTTTAACCAGCAATATCATACCATTTCTATAGGGGAAGCTTGGATCTTCTTGCTCATTGGCACTATGCCATGCAACAAGACCTGTCATCGTTAAAATAGCGACGATACCAAGAACTAAGCGTGCTTGTAGGTACCATTTGGTTTGGGACATAGACATAAAGTTACCTTTTGACTAGTTGGGCCAAATTCAATTGGCTGTTTGTTTCAGAGACAAGGCTGAGGGGTTGTTCAAGTGAGGAGGTGCTTGTGACAAGCAAACCATTTTCTTCGATTGCGACTACCGAGACAGGGTATTGGGTCGTGCCATCTGCGGTGAGTAAGTAAGCTTGGTCGAGGGCATCATAACGCAGTGCTGATGGTACCACTTTATATAAGGTTTGATTGGTAATAGGTAAATGTAATTGCGCTGTAAGGCCGACATTATTGGGTGTACTGTTTGGTATAGACACGGTTATATCGAATAACGCAAGTTCGCCAATACTTGGCAAACTCCGTTCTGAGATCTGACCATTAAAAGTCGCATTAATATTGGGTAATGTTATTGTTACTTGCTGCTGGTTCTCAAGTTTAATCGAAATGCGTTCAGGGACTGAAAATGTCACTTTTTGTCGCTCGGTTGACTCAAATCGCAATATATTGCTACCTGAATTTACATAGTCGCCTCCGCGTAAATACAGTTTTGCAATTACGCCTGAGTGACGTGCAACTAATTGGGTTTCTTGTTGCTGATTCTGCGCTTCATTAAGTTGTGCAAGTGTATTGTTAACATGCTGTTTTGACACTTGCAGAGCTCGAATGGCATCTTCTAACATTGCATCAGACTGTAACTTTTTGCGAACCAGTTCTGTACTGCGCTTTTTTTTAGCTTCAGCTTGAAGCAACACTGCTTTTGCACTTTGATAATCAGACTCTCTTGCCGTAACACGCTGAGATAGGGTTGGAGAGTACAGCGTTGCTAGTACATCCCCTTTATTTACCAGTTGACCTTCTCGTACGACAACGTGATCGATTCTACCATCGACAAACAAGGCCATATCATAACTGGTGTAGCCTTGAACGCGGCCATAGAAAACCTGTTCAGGTACTTTGTTGACTCGCGTGGCGTGAACACTGTCACTTACTATTGTAGTTGGCTTATCTGCGCTATCACCTAACGTCTCGGTTTCTAAAGGTTGCTTGTTACACCCGATTAAAGTGGCACATACACTGATCAAGTATAGGTATTTAAATACACTCTCATTAAAAAACATACGCGTAGCCAACCAAAATCTGTGCAGAACCTGATTTATCAATTAACGGCGAGTCTTTGATATCGCTGCCATAAGATAAATAACTAATATCCGCTTTTATCATGTGCTTTTTATTGAACATCCAGGTGCTATTTACGCCTATCTCAAAGCTTGTTGTAGCCCCTGGTTGATAAAATTGGCGAGTGCTGAGCGTTTCGTTTTGCATTACTCCAAAGTAGTAATCTACAAGATCATCGCTTTGATAATTTGCCCCAATATAAGGTATTATTCGTCCATTATTCATCATAAAAGGCACGCCATAACTTGCGCTTAATTCATATCCCTTATGGGTACTTGATATATCGTGCGTAAATTCGACGCCGAACTCACCAAATTGCGTGTCTATTTCCGCTTCAATCCCCGCATCAAAACTCATATCGCGGTCTTCCATACCCTTGAATATATCGCGGTCTTCCATACCCTTGAATATATCGCTGTCGGCTTGTTCATAACCATCAAAGCGCAGGTTGGCAATTGCAGAGATTTCTAGCGTTTGATTGGCAAAAAATTGATAGCTGGCACGCGGACCGAGCAAAGAGAAATTACCGTATTGTAGTCCAACTATCGGGATCAAATTGGTTTCGTTTCCTACATCTACATAGCCTTGGTCTTGAGAGATTGTGGCAATGCCTAAGCTCCATGTTAATTCGGGTGAGGGTGTGTTGGCGTGCACATATGTAGAGCAAGCTAGTAGACAAGCCATGTAACCGATTTTTGTTAAAGTCATACTATATCCTTTGCAAGTAGGTAAAATGTTATTCCGTGCTATTGTGTTTATTTAACGACAGAATGAGTTGATGTAGGTAATGTAAAGCACGAAGCTTTCTAGAAACTTACAATACGTAATTATTTTAAAAATATGAGATTTCGCAGGTTTTAGGTAGCTATGAACGCGAATTCAAGAGGCAATATGACATCGAAACTGTATACCGAATTTGCAACAGAATATGACCAAGTAGTGCAAAGTAATATATATAATGCGCATTATGAACGGCCCTCTTTGCAAGCGCTAATAGATAGAGTGAAAAACTTAGATGTATTAGATCTTGGTTGTGGTTCAGGTATTTATGCTGACTATTTAATATCTCGAAATGCAAAATCAGTGACCTGTGTAGATATTTCTGATGCGATGGTTGCACTTGTGCGAAACCGTTTAGGCGCACAGGTAAATGTCTATCAGCAAGATCTAACGCATGGCCTCCCACGGGAAGCATCAAATAGTAAAGATTTAATTATATGTCCGCTAATGGTGCATTATTTAGCAGACTTGGTGCCTTTTTTTAACGAAGTGTATCGCGTATTAAAGCCATCAGGACATATTGTTTTTTCAACGCATCACCCGTGTTCAGAGGCTGAATTGAGCCAAGCCAACAACTATTTTGCAACAGAAAGGGTGACGGATGTATGGGGAACGATAGGGCAACCAGTACAAGTACAGTTTTTCCGACGCTCATTGACACAATTATTCACTGCGATAACTCAATCGGGTTTAGTGGTCACACAACTAACGGAAGGGCAGGTGGCACGAGAAGCTGAAGTGCTGTGCTCAGCCACATATAGAAAGCTCTCCAGTGAGCCTGCTTTTGTGTTTATTAAATCTAAAAAAGCGTAATTTTCATCACATCTGGCGTTATTAGTAATTTATCGCAAATAGGGTGCGCTAAATTTCGAAGTGTTTAGAATTAAATAGAAATAATTATCATTAGAGGTTTTTATGCAAGTCGCTGCTCGTGCCGTATTATGTTTGTTGGCTACTGCCATTATGTGTGTTGCTAGTGATAGCCATGCTAATTCAACAGAGGTTGATGTTTTTCTGCCCACACTTGACCGCTCCCCTGAGACGATCCAATTAACGGGCTCGATAGAGTCAGCGCAACATGCAAATATCGCAACTATGGAAGCGGGGTCGGTTTCGACGCTGTTTGTTGATGTGGGTACTGAGGTAGCCAAAGGGGATAAGTTACTGCAATTGAACGCCACGTTAGCTAAGCTTGAATTAGATCAGACGAAAGCGAGTTTACAAGCGGCTAATATTGCCAAAATAGAAGCTGAACGTCTCCTTGACGAAGTTGTCGCTTTATCTAACCGGCAAAGCGTTGCAAAAACACTTATTGGTGAACGAAAAGCGAATTTGGCTAACGCACAAGCTGAATTGATTAAACAACAAGCTGCCGTATCATTACAACAAGAATTAATACAACGTCATACACTATATGCCCCTTTTTCAGGGATTATCGCAAAAAGAGAGGTGGATATTGGAGAGTGGATCACACCACAAAATAGCGTCCTGACGTTAGTGGGCCAGTCTAACTTACGTTTGGTATTGGATGTACCGCAAGAATACTATACGCAAATGATACAACAGCCTAACCTTAGTGCGACGGTAAATGCCGATACACTAGATAGCAGAGCAATAGACATTACTGTGAGCCGTATAGTGGGAGTTGCAGACCCTATAAGCAGGACGTTTGTTGTACATGTAGATTTACCAAGCAATAATATGGCGACAGGTGACTTTATCACAGGTATGTCTGCAACAGCGAAAATACATATGGCGTCTCAAAAAAATACCGTGTGGTTACCTAAAAGTGCGATTAAACAGCATCCAGATGGCGGAAGTAGTATATTTGCAATTGAAAGTGGAATAGCAACGAGATATTTAGTTGATATTATCGAATCACACGCTGATAAAGTGGCTGTGACTGGATTAAATGGCACTGAACATATTGTTGTTTCAGGTATTGAATTACTTAAGAATGGGTCATCGTTAACCATTAAATCTACATTAGGCAGTGCGCTATGATTGAAGCTGCTGTAAAACGCGGAACGCTAGTCACGGTTGTCGTGCTGATCACGACAATATTAGGATTGATTTCTGCGCTAAATATTCCAGTACAGATGATCCCTGACTTAGAAGTACGGACGATCACGGTGCAGACAGGGTGGCCGGGTGCGACACCGCAAGATGTAGAAAAAGAAATCTTGATTGAGCAAGAACGTTATTTAAGAAGTCTGCCTAACTTAAAGCGGATGATATCGTATGCAGAAATGGGCGAGGCAACGGTAGAGTTAGAGTTTCCATTTGGTGTTGGAGTGAATGACGCGCTTATTCGTGTTAATAATGCATTAAGCCAAGTACCCGCTTATCCTGAAAACGTTGACCAACCAAGGCTGTTTTCCAGCTCATTCTCTAATAATGCTTTCATGTATTTTTTGCTTAAACCGCAACAAGGTAATCCGTTGCAACTCGACATGGATTTATTACGAGATTTTGCTGAAGATTTTATTCGCCCTCGTATGGAAAGTGTAGCGGGCGTGTCTGAGGTTCGAGTTGGAGGGGGCGCACAACGTCAGATCCAAATTAAAGTAGATGCATCACGGTTAGCGCAGCGTGGGATCAGCTTAACTGAGGTAAGAAATGCCATTAGAACACGAAATAGAGATGCTTCGGGCGGGGATATTGAAAGTGGACAGAGCCGCTACTTACTTCGTGTTGTTGGGCGTTTTGATAAACTTAGTGAATTAGAGAACCTCATTATTAAACGAATTGGTTCAGCTAATGTGTTACTCAAAGATGTGGCCAGTGTGTCGCTTGATCACTTTGAGACGCGCGGTATGTCTTATTCAGATGGTGAACGTACGTTAAGTTTATCGGTTAGGCGAGAAAGTGGTTCCAATGTACTAGCGATAAAAGAGAAAATGTTGCCGGTTATTGCTGAGCTTAATGCGCAACTATTAACGCAGAATGGCTTGGAATTGAAGTTGCTCAGTGATGACGTAAAGTACGTGAAAAGCTCATTGCAAAACGTATGGACTAACTTGGCATTAGGCGCATTATTGGCCACGCTTGTGATGTATTTCTTTTTACGCTCAGGGCGCGCGACATTAGTAGGCGTAATGGGGATACCGTTATGTACGGTTGCTGCTTTTTTTGCGTTAATGAGTTTCGGTCGTACTATTAATGTTATCTCTTTAGCTGGTGTTGCATTTGCAATCGGTATGACCGTTGATAATACCATTGTGGTACTTGAGTCTATTGTGCAAGCAAAGCGAGAAGGACTTAGTAAGCGTTTAGCAGCAGTGAAAGGTGTGACCGAAGTTTGGCCTGCGGTATTAGCCTCAACAGCCACAACTGTGTTGGTTTTTGCGCCGATACTATTTGTTGAGCAAGAAGCTGGGCAATTGTATTCTGATATTGCCATTGCTATTTCAGGGGCCATCATTGCATCGATGCTCGTTGCATTATTTGTTGTCCCAGTGGCGCTTGCGCATTTTGGTAAAAAACAAGATTTAGATGAAAAACAACAGTTTGAACTTGGAACATGGTGGTTATCAATATCTAAACAGTTTATGCGTTCGCAGCAACAAGCACGTGTTATTAGTGTAGCATTCATTATTGGGATTTTAGGGTTGGCATATACTTTGATGCCTGCCGCGGAGTACTTGCCAGAAGGAGAAGAGCCGAAAGCTTTTTCAATGATGATTGCGCCGCCTAACTATAACCTATCGGAAATGGAAAAAATTGGCGCCGAGTTAAGAACCTTTTTTGATGCGCATGTTGAAGCGAATAGTGTGGCTTATGATACGGGTAAAACCACAATGCCACCACTTGAGTATTACTCGATGTCAGTGTCTGTTGGCCGCATTTGGTTTTTAAGTGCACCGGTAGATTCAAAAAATATCAATGCGATGATGTCAGCAATTACAACCAAATTTAAAAGCTATGATGGTATGCGTGCATTCTCTGCTCGTGGGTCAATTATTTCAAGTAATGATGGTGGTACGCGTGCCGTTGCTGTTGATATAGCCGGTAGCGATATCACCGAATTATATAGTGCGGCGGAAGCGGTATATGGCGAGGCTGAGCGATTATTTGATAATCCACAAATTGACTCAGACCCTGGTTCTTTGGCACTCGAACAACCTTTAATTGAAATAAAGCCGCGATGGCATAGATTGGCAGAGCTTGGGATCAGTAACGGTGATTTTGGTTATACTGTGGCAGCGATGAGTGATGGAGCATATGTTGATGAGTTCATTTTGAATGATGACAAAGTCGACATGTTCTTGTTTAGTGGTGCAGGAAACCGACAAGACTTAACTGAATTGGCTAATACACCAATTGTTACCCCTCATGGGCAGGTTTTACCGTTAAATGCACTGGCAGATTTGGTGGAGAGTAAAAATAGTAACTCTGTACGCCGTGTTGATGGAAATCGCACAGTCACGGTTTACATTATTCCGCCACGAGATGTTGCGTTAGAAACTGCAGAAGAAATTGTACGCCAACAGTTACTGCCAAATTTGTGGCAGCAAGGTAAAATTGCACAAGGTATTAAGCTCAATATCAGTGGTGCAGCAGACCAACTTGAAGCAACTAAATCCGCGTTGTCAGGCAATTTTGTGATTGCATTGGTTTTAAGTTATTTGCTGCTGGTGGCTATATTTACGCATTGGCGTTATCCTCTGTTTATTTTAGCAACGGTACCGCTTGGTATGGCAGGTGGTTTGCTGGGGCTGGTTACTGTTAATGGGATTAATAGTATGCTGACAGGGCTCGGTATCGCCGCTTTTCACCAACCGTTTGATATGATCACTATGCTAGGTTTTCTCATTTTATTGGGTACGGTGGTAAACAATCCGATTCTTATTGTAGATCAAACTCGACGCTTCATTATAGATAAGGCTATGCCTGTTCGTGAAGCTGTTGAACAAGCAGTGGCTAAGCGTTTAAGACCTATCTTGATGTCAACAGCAACAACGATATTTGGGTTAGCGCCTTTGGTACTTATTCCAGGTGAAGGTACAGAACTTTATAGAGGCGTAGGGGTGATTGTGCTCAGTGGTATATTGGTTTCAACGGTATTAAGCTTGACTTTTTTACCTGCGTTACTTGTCGCGGTTATTAACCAGAGTGAACGAAAATAACGCTGCATAATCGTTTGATAGGCGTCACGGCAAGACGACCATGTAAGTATTACATGGTCGTTTGGTTATTGATGTAAATATTGAATTATCTTATGAAAGGCGTGTTTATTTTTTCGCTATCACCCAAACCGCATGAATAATGCCGGGTACATAACCAAATAGAGTGAGTAAAATATTCAACCAAAAAGCCCCTCCCAAACCGACCTGTAAAAACACCCCTAAAGGCGGCAGCAATATCGCAATTATTATTCGTAATAGATCCATAGTTCACCCACTTACTGGTTATAGTTAACCTCAGATCTGGATAAGCGAATTTGCCCAATAAAGCTATTTTTCTCA
>NZ_JAGJEF010000111.1:0-10021 GCF_018100875.1 Pseudoalteromonas sp. MMG012 | reverse complement strand
TAGTGTGTTGTCTGGCGCTCCTGTTAATTCGGCTCGACTATTGGCAATGTTGCTGTGCGCTGATTGAATAACGTGGCCGCTGGTATGCAATGTGTTATCAGGCTCGCCCGCAAAATCCATGCGCTGCACGTTGCAGCTCGTGGTTGCAGAGGCAATCGACATGGGCTGGTCCATCTGCACACCCACATTAAAATCAATGTGGCTTCTCGTTGGCTTCATCGCTGCAACAATGCGCCATAGCTGGGCTTGCAGCGCTGGTGTAAGCAGTGAATCGCCAGTTTGGTTTAAGTTATTACGCACCAGTGCAATCAGTTTTGCAGTGTGCGGTACACCGTCATATTGCCACCATTCTTCAAGCTCAATATGGGCATTGAGTGCAGCCAATGCGCTTTTAACTGCACCCGCTGTGCCTTTTATTCGGTGCATTGGAATGCTTTGTGCGATAACGCGGCGCTTTATGGTTTCAGGCCATGTGCTGTCCCATTCATCCACGCTGAGGGCGTGGGCCAACCATGGCAATAAATGTTCGGGGCATCGCTCCGCTGACCATAAATCGCCAATTTGTACGGGCACGTCATTTACCCGGGCACTGGACTGCTCTAACGCTTTTTCGTTTTTACTGCTGGTGCGCGGTAGTAATTGCTCAGACATTACGGCCCCCAACTAATACAGCAACATTTGTGCAATACGCGGCTTGATGACCGAGCATCACCAAATCATTGCTTGGTGAATGTAGTTCAACCCGTTGTACACCTGGCAAATGCAGTGCTGCATACAGCCCTGACAGCGTTATATCTCGGCCAAGCTTATGGTTTTCATTCACCCAACTTTGTGCGCTTTCTTGGGCTTGTATACGCACACTCTCAGCATCGGGGCCAGGATATAAATGTAACGTCGCGCTTAGCGCATATTCAGTAATGTCGGTGGCACGTAGTCGAACGTGATCTGTAAGTGGTCGTACATCATCGGCACTGAGTGCGGCCATCACTGCGGCGTTTAGCTCACTGCTTGGTGCGCCGCTTCCCTCAGTTGATAACACGGTAATCGCCACATCACCTGGTTGTGGGTCGCTCAACCCCGCGTCATACGTACAGTGTAAAACGGTAGTCCCTGCAGGGAGTTGGGTTTGCTGTTCTTCAGTCAGTTGCACAACGGTAAACTGCGGGGCGTCAACGGCCACATCTTTAACTTGTGGGCTGGCTTTAAGCGCATGGAATACATAGCCGCCCACAGGGCCTGCGGTGCTAAACCCCTCTAGTGCGAGTTGAATACGCTCGCGGTAACGCTCGTTGGTTTCAAACGTGGGTGGTATAGGTGGGTTAGCATCTATGTCACCCGCATCAATAAGCTGACGCTCAACACCAAAGCGCGTGCCGAGATAATCTAATTCCACATCGGTGGCTTTTGCCAATAGCACGGCTTCAGCCCCCTCGTTGACGCGCTGACGTACCATCAGTTCACGGTACGCAAATACTTCAATGAGTTTTACTGCGGGTTCACTGGCGAGTGTGATTTCAGCGTCTGCATATCGTGTTTTGTACTCATTTAGCATCTCGTTTTTTATCTGTTCAAACGAGAGTGGTTCAATGATGTTTGGCGGCGGTAATTTGTCTAAATCAATCGCTGAAAAATTGGTAATACTCATACAATCAACCCCTCTAACATCAGTGGTTTTCCGTCAACTAAATACATACCTTCTAAATCAATCATCGTTTGGCCTTTGCCGTGGCTGGCTACTTTTACACGCGTGAGTTTGTAGCGCGGTTCCCATTGTCTGAGCGCGCCAGCAACAGCGGCGTATATCTCAACGAGTGTTTGGTTGTTGCTTGGCGCATCAACTAATCGTGGTAGCTTTGAGCCATAATCAGGGCGCATTACACGGCTACCCAGCGGGGTTGTGAGAATGTCGCGAATACTTTGTTTTAAATGGTCTTTGGCACTAATTACATGGCCTGTGTTTGCATTCATCATTCGGGCGCTCCTGTTTTACCTGGTCCTGCCGTAATGCCTGCATGTAAGTGTTTTTGGGCTGATATACCGTCAGACGTCATATCGCCGCCCGTTTGTGTCACTGGGCTGTCGATGTTGGTTTGTGCGGCTTTCACATTAAAGTTGCCGCCAGCTTCAATGTTAAAATCACCGGCGCTGGTAAAACTGGTTGAGCCATCCACAGTCGCAACCACATCACCCACAACATGGGCAGTGACATTGCCCGCAATATTAAGGGTCACGTCTTTAGCGCAGTTCACATCGAGTTCGCTGTTTTCACTGTCGTACTGAATCTGTGTGCCATCGTTAAAAGTGAGCACGTCCATGTGCTCGCTGATACTTGGGGAATGAAACTCGGTTGTGTACAACAATTGAATAATCACGGCCTGTGTCGGCTCACCCGCAGGGCAAGCAATCAAACATTGAATGCCAGGCTTGAGCGGACGCCAACGAATAAAATTACGCCCAAGCTCTGCGGGCCATGGCAGCCAGCCAGTGACTAATTCACCGACTTTAACACGCACTTTTTGTGTGTCATGGTCCACTTCTTCAATCGTGCCCAGCATCAGCATATTGGCAAAACGGCGCATCAATTCTGCTACTTCAAAACTCATGGCGTCACCTGCGTATAGTCTTGCTCATGCGCCGCACCGACTTCGGGTGTGATGCCCACATATAAATCAGTTGGTACTGGCTCTGCTGGTGCTTGGGGTTCCACATAGCGCACCAGTTGACGCCAGCGCACCACCCATAAACTCGTGGCGTGTCGGCCAGTTGCGGTGGTAAACAGGTTTTTAGCGACAACGTCAGACGCACGGTGTGCCAGTTCGTAACCAAAACCCTCGCCCTCAATGAGCTGGGTAATACCATCAACATAATTAATGGCATCTTCTAACTGTTGGTCTGCGTTACCCCCCGTAATGATGTAAACCATGGGAATAATTGCGCGGTCGTAACCCTCGTGAATGTACTCTGGCGGTTCAACATACCCGAGCGTGACCAACATGCTCGGCGTTTTTGTGCCAATGCGATCCAACTCAGCGCTATTTACCGTACCTGGGTGCAGTTCACACTCGCGTAAACCTGGAAATGTTGAGTCGAGCTTGTCGCGGACTGCGCGCAAGTAGGCTGATAAACTCATATCCAGCCACCTGTTTCATCGCGCCCAAACACTGAGCCTGCCGAATGCATTTCGGCCAAATCCAAGGCTTGAGGTGCAGGCTCGCTGGTTTCTAATCCTAAACTCAGTTCACCTTTGCTGATTTTGCTCAGTAACTGCATCGCTGACTTTTTATCATCAGTCACACGCTCCGCTGGGCGTTTGTCTATGTCTGCACGCACAATGTTGACAGCAATGCCTTTTAAAATGCCTGGCACAGTTGGCAGCGGTAGTGGATAGCGCATGGCAACATGTGCATCAATCACTTCGTTCACACTGTTAATCGCATTGGTTAAACGGGTTTCGTTTATCGCCTGTTCGCCACGTTCTGCGGTGAGCGCAACTAACTCAGACTCACCAAACCGTGCTATCAAATCATCGCGCGTGCAGTACATATCATTCAGCCTCAACCGTTGGTTTGTTTTCCTGATAAAGCTTCCATGCGGCGTCGCGTTGCTCAGCGGTTGGGGTTACTAGCCCTTCAACACCGTCAACTTCGCACGCGAGGTCTGCAACTTTGGGCGGCTTGGTTAGTGGTGTTTCGGCGTTCAACGCATGAATAGCGGCGATGATGTGGGCCAGCTCTTCAGGTGCACCTGAACAATCAATAATCAAATCATCACCCACACTCGATGTGTCCAAACTGCACCCTTCGTGAGTAAACTGAGTTGCCGAACTTTCCGTGACGCGAATGTGGGGATCAGCACGTAATATCGCCAGTGCTTCCTTTGTAAGTTGCTCCGGTGATAATTCGGTTTTACCCGACTTAAACTTAAAACCAGCTCTGTGATAATGTTGCTGACGCGGATTATGTACCGTGACAGACGGTAAACGAGTTTCCATAACATGCTCCTACCTTTTTAAAAGAGGGGACTAAGCCCCATGTATTTGGGCTTAGTCCAACCACTCAGAATCAAGAACTTGCACCTGGTTGTAATTGGTGTTGCTTGCGCCGCCTGCTTTTTGCATTGCTTTGATAAGCTGATTTGCTGCTGCTAAGTGCTCAGCACCAACAACTAGAAGATTGGGCTTAATACCAAGAGGACGGCCTTTGTCACTTTTCAGCTGCCTCATTTGCTTAAATGCCGCATTGAAGTTGTCGGCGGTGAGTTCGGCTTTAGACATAAATGCTTGTTGCCAGAATCCGTAACCAGCATTTACACGAGCATCAACACCATACAAATATTCGTCGGCCATAAATACGCGGTCAGACGTGCCGTCATCCGTTTTTGCTGTCAGTTTGTAATCTCGGCGTTTTTGGAAAATAAGCGGCTTTAGTGGGCGTCTTGCATCCATCAAGTACCAAGGCACACCTGAACCATCTTGAATATTAGAGACCAATGTTTTGTTGTTACCGTCACCCATAGGGTGTTCAGCATCAAAAAATGGTTGGCCGTCGTAGCAGAGGTTCTTTGTACCATTTGCTAGGCACTCGTAGACCAATTCGTCAGGGTGAGATGAAGCGGCATAACCCATATCTTCAAATTTTTTGAAAACGCCACCTAGCCTATTGTCTTCGATGTAATCTTTTGAAATCCCTTCAGTGCCTTCGAACTTTTTGTTTCTAAGTGAGTAGGTGTGTAATTCCATCTTGTTGACTTCACGGTCACCGATCCACTCTCGTAGTTTTGAGAACTCACCCATCCATCCATAATCTTCAGTGGCCGTTGTTGACGATACTTCAGTGGCAATGTTTGACCAAGTAGGTGTGTATAGCGCACGGCCTTGTTGAAATGAGGTCTGTACACCCGTGTAAATTGAACGAACGACGTCTGCTGTAATGTCCATGTTAAACTCCTAAATTAACCCAAACGCCTCGACTATCCACTTCGGTGATAGTCCCAGCCGTTGAGCGGGTATTGGTTGCTGAATCAATAGAAAGGTTGCTGGTTGCATCAACAAAAAATGCGGTTTGTGTCACATGGGCTTCGTTAATATCGCCACTGTTCGGGAACATGTGCTCGCCAATTTCAACCGAGCCACGGACCGCTTTATCAACACCTTGGCTGTTATCCACGGTTTCGCGCATAACGCCGGCACATATGCCAACGGCACCAACTGAAACCAATAATCCACTGCTCAAAATTGCAGGCTTGTTTGCGATGAGTTTTTCACCGCCTGCCAATGGGTAGCCACGAAAGCGACCATCACGAGTTGCTATTGCGCTCATTACTGCGCTCCTTTTTGTTTTTTGAATGCTTCAACATCGAGGCCCGACGCTTTGAGCACTGCCAAATCAGCACTGTCTAGTTCATCATTACCTTGGCCTTTCGGCGGCGTTTGCGTGGTAGTCGTTTGTTGACTTTTTAGCGCTGCAATCGGTGTGCGTGCATCTAGCTGAGTCTTCAGGACAGCTGAACCTTGTTGTTCGCCAAGCTGTTTAAAGTAGTTGGTTTCAGCGTTTGAAATTCGGCCCTCTTCACGGGCTTTTTCAATTTGCTGTTCAATAGATAGCGTGCTGTTTTCAGTACGCAGTGCTGCTGTTTCGGTTGCTAATGCGTCATAGTCAGCGCGCGGTACCCACTTGGTTAAGTCAACTTGACCGTTGCCGCCTGCGGCTTTTAATGCCGCAACTTGGTTGTTGGCATCACTTAACTGAGTCGTCAAAGTCGCTGTTTCTTCAGCCTTAGCTTGCATTGCCTTAAGTGCTGTTGTTGCGGTAGTAAATTGCTCTGCTGTTGGCTCTTGGCCTTCGGCCACCGTTACGCCAAGCAACGCGAGCAGTTGCATCGCTTCATTCATGGGGTTTTCTCCAGTTGTTTCAGTTTTTAGTGCTACGACCTTAGCCATACCGTCCAAGCCTGGGTCGTTGGTTAATGCGAAATGTCTAAACTTTATGGGGCGACCATCAAAGCCGTAATCAAATACAGGGCTAACAAAGCGGTATTCGTCTTTGCGCAGGTAAGCCGCAGCCTTGTCGTTCCATTTAACATTGAGCGCGTAAACGCCGTGCCCTGGCACATATTCAAATGCAACGGGTTTGATCCAGCCTGCGGCGGGGGCTTCTTTGCCGTTACTTTCAGCAAAAATGGTTTGGTGTTCGTAGTCAAAATGTAGGTCGTTGGTGCGCTCATCTAAATGGTGCTTTAGCAACGCCCAAGCAGCTTGATCCATCAGCCATGCTTTATGCTCGGTGTCTTGCGGGCGGCCATCGCCAGCACTAAAAAATCCATCTGGCAACACTTGTACGCGGGGGCTTACGCCGTGTTCGTCAATCTCAATGCCAGAGATTTTACAAACTGCCGTGCCAACAGCACCATTATATTGAGCTGACAAAACTGCCATACGAGCGCCATCCATAGCGCGGGCGCACTTCACTTGCTGTTTGACGACAGGTTTGTTTTTGTGGTTATGCATTGCTGACACCATGTGTTAGTTCGTGGGGTCAGTATCAGATTTAGCGCGGGAAATGTATTTTAACCTGGGTTAAAAAATTCATGGGGTTCTTCGGTTATCACTTTTTGTGTGAGACATTGCCCATAGACGTCAGCGTTCATACGTTGTAATCTGGTTTCTCACAGTTCCCCATGGGAGCTTTTTTCGTATTTGACAGTAGGTCAAATGTGTCCTTGACTATAAGTGGGTAAGCGGTAAAATCCCGCACTCGAAAAAATGATAGGAGGGAGTATGAGTGGATTAGCAGAGTCTATTTCAAACTTTTTCACTCCTGGTTTAGCTCAAAGCAGGACAGCCCAAATAAAAGTTGTGGCTAAAAAAGATGGAACATTTGTCGTTCCATTGCAGTCATTGCATGACAGCGAACAAGTGAAAAATCAAATTGCTTACTTAAAAGCAGAGAAGGAGGGAGCGTAAAGCTCCCTTTTTTTTAATCTCGAAGAAAAAGGATCTTCATGATAAAGCCCACCGTTATATTGGTTCTTGTATTTACTATTCTTGGATATATTTTCTGCCATCGTTATCATGGCACGCGCTCTACATTCAGAAAAACGACAGGGTACCATACGTTCATTTTATCTTCGGGGTGTGGAATTGGGTTGTGGTTTTTATCTATGCTTTTATTTAGTTTTATTAGCTTTATCTTCACTCTGACACCATTGGAAAATGGCGTGTTTGCGCCTATTTTACTTAGTATATTAAAAATTTCTTTTCCAAATTTGTACATCCCTTTGTATTTTATTCACTGTATTGAAATTACATTTATCGCTCTGTATATAGCCAGTAAAGGTCCTAGACTCGCATTGCACATGGCGGCAAAGTTAGGAGATTCGACCACTGAAGAGATAAATAATGCGGTATATTATGGGTTGGCGAGTACGGACCATACACCTGAGTTTACGGGGATTTTGCATCAAAGCATTATTTATGGTTTACCAATAGCTTTCACTCTATCAAATCGAAAAGTCTATATAGGCTACCCAATAGAGCTGGCCCCCCATATGAACGACATCATGATATTACCACTGAGAAGTGGGTATCGGTGTGAAAAAGAACTGCGATTAGAACTTGTGACCGATTATGTGCCTGTATGGTCTGACATAGAGGATGGAAACACAGAGAACGCAGATCGAACCGTAGATTTAGCCAAGTTTCTTATTAACATACCTGTTCGGGAGCTTGTTCACGCAAATTTACATGACTTCCAGTATAAGAAAAACTTTGAAAAATATGAACGTCCTCGGACCTCAGAATATACACCTCAAAATACTTATACACTTGAAACACGGTAGTAACGTAAAGAGGAGAAATAGCGCTCCTTTTTACTTGATTTTATATCCAAATAAAAAACCGAGTGACATAGAAACAAAGTTCACAAGCAAGGTAATTGTGTGAATTGTCGTGCTTCTTGTTAAGTCTTGAAAATATAAAAGCCCGACAATAGATAGCAAGCTAAATAATAAGATTAAAAAAACGACTGCGACTTTTGCGTTATCACCGACACCAATTACTTTACCGATAATTCCTACTTTCATTCTTTAGCTCCATTTAGACATTACAAATATAATAAATTGAATAACAAGATCACTCTTTGTTCAAAACCAACGCTGCACTAATACTTAGAAACGTTCCGAAACGGGTTTAACGCCATTATCTCTGCTTGAGTCACACCATCGCAGCTATAAACTTGCTGAGTGCGCTCTAGTGGCGCACAGCGGACATTAAAAAATCATCGGCGAGTTGTATTATTTCGTCCTCATCGTCATTACTCACACCAACAAATGGGCGGGCTTCTACTGCTGCTGGCCCTGGTGCCATGTCATCTGTGCCACCCCATTGCATCAATGCTGCTTGTACTCGATTAGAACCAAACTCCATGGCATCACTGCCAGCGTCATACGCCAGCGTGTCACGTAAAAAATCATTCTCACGCAGGATTGAATTGCGGTTTTTAGTTTTACGCTTTTTGGTGGACTCTTTCAGCGGCTCCCATGGTGTGCCGTCTGGCGCTTGCTCTTTTGCAAAACGCTCAGCGGTAGATAGCTGCATGTACTCGCCAATGTCGCGGTGTAGCGCTGTGCGGTCTTGCACGCTATCAACTAGTTCGTTGAGTTCGCGGGCTACCTGCTTACTGTCAAAATTAATATTGAGTTTAACGCCGCTCATTGCTCGCTCCGTATCTGCTTTAATCGCTCACTTGGTTTAATTGCACCTGGTGCATAGTCAAAGCCAGGGTCGATACCCAGTGGTACCGTATGTACTTCACCTGTTTTTTTGTTTACCCAGTCGTATGTACCATCGTTGGGGGCGGTGCCAACAGGCAAGCCTAAACGTTTCAAGTCACGGTCATTCACTGCAAACACTCTGCATTTACAGCCCCAGCCGTTGCTGGGGTAATGTTCACGCCACCATGGGTCATCTGCGGGCAATACCAAAGTGTGCCACTTTAAGTGAAGTTCGCGCGGGTTCTCACTGTCGCCGTGTCGATACATCCAATAATTGCGAGTTGATTTAACTGCCTGCAATTGCTGCCAGCGCCCAGCGTTGTAAGATTGGCGCAAATTAGTCTCGTAAATCACATGGCTGCGCCAGCTCGGTGTGCCGTTGTAATCCCAGCCAGCTTTTTTGACAATCTCAACAAACTGGGCTTGAAACTCTTTTAAGCTAATGCCATCAACAATCGCTTTGTCTACAGCTTCGCGTAGGCTCTCGATCAAATCTTCTTCAATGGCCCCAGCGATAATAAAACCGTGGTCGTGTGCCTCTTGCCATATTTCATCCCAGCTATCGCTTGGTAGGCTGAGTTTATCCCTAAAAAACTGGATCGCTTCGGTAAATGGCAGCGCACCGTACTCAACGGCCATCGTTGACCTCCATGCGTCCGAGCAACGTGCTGGCTGCAATTGCGAGTTGCATTTGTGCGCCAAGTTCTGTTGTGTCTAGTTCGCCAGCCAAATCAATAATTGAATCGCGCAACTGCTCTAAACTTTGCGCTTTGAGCACCGCTTGTTTCACTGGCTCTATGAGCGTGTCCATGAGCGGCCCCACAACAGTTCGTAGCTGCTCTTCAATCACAGCCAAATCATCGTCAGGCGTTTTAGTCTCTGTTGTTTTGAGTGCAGCGGTTTTAAGTGCGGCGGGTTCTGCGGGTGTCGCACTCACGCGCGTTAAAACAGGCTCGTCTTTTTCTGGGGCGGGTATTTGCAGCTTATCTTGCATATAACGAACGGGTATCGGCATACCTATATCAACAAGATTTGGTACACTGTCGGCGTACAGTTTTATGTCTTCCGCTTCGCTCAAATCAAACTCAAAGCGTGGCGCTCGTCGCGGGCCATTATATGAGCTGCCATTGAGCGCAAACAATGGGTAAACAATATCGCGGGTGATTGTTGCTGCCAGCTCCATTGCATCACTTTCTATAATGTCGTCCATCACGTCTTGATGCACACGGCCAAGCGCGTTGGTTGAGGTTGC
>NZ_JAGJEF010000110.1:0-10089 GCF_018100875.1 Pseudoalteromonas sp. MMG012 | reverse complement strand
GCCAATAGTCGAGCCGAGTTAACTGGCGCACCTGATAATTCGTTGCACACCAGCGACCACATTATTCAGTCCGCGCTGAGTGCTGTAGCCAATGCTCACGCACAATTCTCAGGTTCACCAGACAACACATTATCGAACAGCTCACACTGCATTGCTGCGAGCCTAAACACAATTTGTTTTCAACAGAATAGGATGGTATGCCAATGAGCGACTACACCCCGATAATCACACAGGCTGGCATTAATGCCGCCGCGAATGCCAAAGATTCAGGCATTCATATCGACATTACCCATATTGCAGTGGGCACCGAGGGTTATACCCCCACGCGTGACCAAGCAGCGTTGCGCAACGAGCGTGACCGCTCGCCAGTAGTGAGCGTAGCAGATGCAGGCCCTGGGCAAATACATATCACCGCTCAGTTTAAAAGCACCAGTGAATACCCTGTGCGTGAAGTGGGATTTTTTCTAGAAGACGGCACCTTGTTTGCGGCGTGGTCACACCCTGATAACACGTTGTTTTATCAAACACCACTGAGCACAGTCATTCAGGGGTTCGACCTCGTACTGAGCGCAGTGCCTGTTTCAGCCATTGATGTAACCACCACAGGTGACATCAACATGTTTTACGGCGCTGAGTTTATTGCCATGTGCGACGCACAAACTCGCATGGCCGCCGCACAACTCAAAACAAATTTAAGAGAAATTAAACTTAACGACAGACTCATGACATTAGGAGTATAGAAATGCCAACAGTCGAACAAACCGTTGCACAATTGCAGCAAACAAACGCAGAACTTGTCACAGCAAGTGATGCACTGACCAATGAAGTAACCAGCAAACTCAGTGCGATTAATAGCACTGTGGCAGCGAAAATGGGGGAAGTTGACCGTAACATTTCAGAAAAGATGTCTGCGGTTGATGATTCAGTAAACACAGCTACGGCGCAGGTAAGCTCGCTTATAACTCATAGTGAAAGCTATAACCCTACTACTTATACATCGATTCCGCTTCCATCAAGCGGTTGGATCAGATTAGGGGAATTCGGAAACCGTGGAGCTTTTACAATAACGTTAGCGACAGTCGGAGGAGCACATGCGCCTATGCTGATTGAGATGAAAATATTTAAGGACTATACAAATATTTTCCAGGTTGTCAGTACTGCTTTTGGCTTTAATCACTATGTGACCGATGTCCGTTTGCAAAATAATGCAGAAACAGGGTTGGGAGACAAAACATTTGTCGAAATTAACTTAGCAACGCACTTAGATTATTTACACGTGCAAATTCAGAGACAACCTCTTTTTGATGCAACATTTAAACTCTATACAGACACAGCCAAGATGGTCTCTACAAGCGAACTTTGGTCATCTGAAGAGCAGTCGCTTACGCTCGGTGTCTCATCAAATTTACCAATCCAATAAGTAGGAAGCAAACAAATGACAGAATCAATTGAGAACATCGAACGTAATGCACTCAGACTTAAAGAACTAGAGACAAGCGAAACACAAAAAGGTGAAGTCCGCAAAAAACTCTTGAGCTTAGGGTTTGATCCGACAAGTTTGCTTGGCACAACCGCAGATGCGGCGCAAATCCTCATTTATGAAGTTGCCAAACTGTGCTCAGCACTCAACACAGCACAGAGTTTGGAAGACGTTCGCAACGCGGCGAAACCAATCAATGATTTGTTGGGCAGTACTATCAATGACGTTGACACTGGCATAGTTAAATTTCCATATCAACACAAAGGTCAAGATGTAGTCGTTGCAGAGATAAAACAACGCTCAACAGCTGTGGCTGACATACTGATTGCAGCACAGGAGCAGTAAATTATGTCTACGCAATATTTACACGGCGTTCAGGTCATTGAATTAAACGATGGTCCACGCCCAATACAAGTCGCATCCACCTCAGTCATTGGGGTTGTCGGCACAGCCCCCGATGCTGACGCTGATGCATTCCCACTGAACACGCCAACACTGATCGCGGGCAGCAGATTGGAAGCGGGCAAACTTGATATGACAAACGATGGTAAAGGCACCTTGCCCCAAGCACTCGATGCGATTTTTGACCAGTGCGGCGCAGTCGTTGTAGTGGTTCGTGTGCCCGAAGGTGCAAGTGCCGCTGAAACGCAATCCAATGTGATTGGCGGTGTTGATGCAGCAACTCAGCAGTACACTGGCCTGCAAGCCCTACGTGCTGCTAAAAGCTCGTTGGGTGTGAAACCCCGTATTTTGATTGCACCAGGGTTTGATCATATTGAAGCAGTGATAACCGAAATGGTCAGCATTGCTGACAAGTTACGTGCGATGGTTTACGCCAGCGGCCCTGATACATCTGATGCCGATGCTATCACTCTGCGTAACAAGTTTGGTTCTAAGCGCCTGTATCTGTGCGACCCATGGGTGCGGGTCTGGGACACGGCGAGCAATGGCGAAATTAGCCAACCCAACAGCGCTAGAGTCGCAGGTGTGCGTGCCAAAGTGGATAACGAGCAAGGATTCTGGCACTCAATCAGTAATAAGCTGGTCAACGGAATGGTCGGCACCACGCGTAATATTGACTTTGAGTTGGGTGATGTTGCGAGCCGTGCTAATTTGCTCAACAAAGAGCACGTCGGCACCATCATCAATGAGAAAGGCTATCGCGTGTGGGGACCGCGAAACTGCTCAGCAGATCCAAAGTGGATTTACGAATGCGTTGCGCGTACCGCAGACATTATCAACGACTCACTACTGGCAGCACATCTATGGGCGGTTGATAAGGGTGTATCGGGCGAAACCTATTTCAAAGAAGTGGTTGAGGGTGTTAACGCATTCCTGCGTCACTTAAAAGCAATTGGTGCGATTGTGAATGGCTCATGCTGGGCCGATCCAGAACTCAACACCCCGAGCCAGATTGCACAGGGTAAAACGTATTTCGATTTTGACTTTACCCCTGTGTACCCCGCTGAGTCTATTACATTCCGCTCACGTATGACCGACAAATATTTAGAGGAGATTTTCTGATGGCTGTTCAACTACCAAATACACTGAAAGACTTTAACGTCTTTATTGATGGTGAAGGCTATGGCGGCCGTGGTGTGTCTATTCAGTTACCCAAGTTGACGCGTATCACAGAGGATTACATGGGCAGCGGACTGGCTGGGCCAATTGAGCTGGATATGGGCCAAGACAAACTAGAGTTAAGCGAACTGGTAATTGCTGAACCTAACAACGCCATTTTTAAAAACTTTGGCACACTCGACATTAATGGTTTAAAGCTGCGCGTTAAAGGTTCATTTAAATCAGAAAGTAATGCCAAGGAAATTGCATTTGAAGTCGTCATGGTTGGCCGCTGGACTGAAATTGACTTCGGAACATGGGAGCGTAAAAAGCCAGGTGAGATAAAACTCAAAGCCACACTCACATATTACAAATTAACGTATGACGGTCAAACCCCCATTGAAATTGACCAGCTCAACAACGTACAAGTCATTGACGGAGTTGACATGCTCGCGCAACGTCGCGGAATTTTGGAGTTATAACATGCAAACAAAACAAGCAAAAAAACAAATCTTTGATGTAGTTGAAACTGTCGTACATGGGCACAAAGCATATGCCTCTGGCGGTACGATAGAACTTACACCTCGCCAAGCTGCCAACTGGCTGGCCGCTGGTAAGCTCTCAGAGCAAAAGCCAACAACGAAATCTCGTCAAACGAAAAATGAGGACAAATAAATGAGCACAGTAACCATCACATTAGTATTCCCTATTGAATATAAGGGTGAAAAAGTCAATACGTTGACCATGCGCCGCCCTAAGCTCAAGGATCAATTGCGCTCAATGACCAGCGGCAAGTCTGATGCGGAGTCCGAAAAAGATATGTTTGCGAATTTATGTGAGCAAGCACCCGATTTTATGGATGAGTTAGATTTGTCTGATTATCAACAGGTGCAAAATACGTTTCGCAATTTTTTGTCTTAAACGAAGTTGAGATCCGCGGGCTAGTTTTGGCGCTAGCCCATTTTACGGGAGGCGGGATTGGTGAGTGGTTAGAGATGTCGGCTGAAGAGGCAATAAAATACTACGAGCTAGCTGCCACATTCCAAGGGGGATCAGAATCATGATCCCCACTACAAAGACAATCAAAGAGAAACCTAGCGTAATAAACGCCGCTAATACTGGCGCACCAATTAGGGCAGCTATCAAATCGGAGGCAATCAGCATATAGGTGAACGCCCCTACAAAACTGATGGAGTATAGAGCCTTAAAATTTAGCAGCTTCTCAATGTAATTTAACCAGGTATTTATTATGGCAGTCGGTAAGTCGTTAGCAGTTTCAATCGTCATAGGTGCAGCCTTAGCTGGTAGTTTTAAAACCGTCATTGGTCAAAGTGTAAACCAATTTAACAGATTGGGCGAAACGGTTAAACAGGTTGAATCTACATCAAACGCGATTAGTGGATTTAAAACAGTTAGTGAACAGCTAAAGACAACACGCGCTGATATTGAGTCAGCGCGTAGTAAATTGCAGCAATACCAAACTGAACTGAAGCAATCGCAAGCTGCACACACTCAATTAGCAAAATCGGCTGACAATACAGCCATAGCAACAATCAATGCGAAAAACGCATACACCAAAGCACAGCAAAAGCTAGCAAGACTCAAGCAAACACACAGTGATGCAGAGACCAAAACAGAAGCGATGACGGCCGCTATTAAAGCGGCAAAACAGGAAGTTCAACAAACAAAAGTTGCCTTCCAACAATCTGAAACCAACTTAAACAAAGTCAATAAATCGCTGGCGGCAGCAGCAACCGAGCATCAAAAACTAAAAAATAAAGTCGGTGCTGCACATAAAGAACTGAACAAGCTGTCAACTCGATTAGGCGATAGCCAACGCGCGCTAAATACACATCGTAAAACAATGGTCGCAAACGGTATAACCGCCACACAACTATCGCATAAACACACACAGCTCGGTCAAACACTCACAACACTAAAACGTAAGTACGCCGATTTACAAAACGCGATACAACGTCATCAAGCGGTGATGAGCAAGCGTGATCACTACCGCAATCAAATGCTAGATGCGGCGGCATTGGGTACTGCAATGCTCACCCCTGTTGCCGCAGCGGTTAAGTTTGAAAGCGTGATGGCCGACGTTGGCAAGGTGGTTGATTTTGATACCCCACTGGGGCTGGCTCAAATGGGCCAAGACGTGCTGAAGCTGAGCACGGTTATACCTATGGCCGCCGATGGTATTGGCGACATTGTAGCAGCCGCAGGTCAAGCAGGTATTGCCCGCAAAGAGTTGCTGATATTTGCGCAAGATGCGGCAAAAATGGGCGTGGCATTTGATATGTCGGGCCGTGAAGCTGGGGCGGCGATGACAGGTATGCGTTCCATCTTCAAACTCAATCAAACGCAAGTTGTCAGTTTGGGCGATGCCTACAACCATTTAAGTAATAAAATGGATGCCCGGGCAAAAGACATGCTCAATATTGCCAATCGCGCAGGCAGTACGGCCAAGCTATTTGGTTTAACAGCACAGCAAGTTGGCGCGTTGGGGGCGACGTTCTTGGAGCTAAAGACCCCACCCGAAGTGGCTGCAACGGGTATCAATGCGTTGTTGCTGAAGTTAAAGACAGCAGACAAACAAAGTAAGTCATTTCAGAGGGGGCTATCAACTCTCGGGATGAGTGCCACAGAGCTGAAGAAGAATATAGAAGAAGACGCCCAAGGCGCGCTCATTTCATTTTTAGAGACGCTGGAAAAAACCGATGATGTAACGGGCGTGTTGGCCGATATGTTCGGTGCTGAATATGCCGATGATATGGCTAAGTTGGTGGGTGGTTTAGATAACTATAAAAAAGCACTCAGCTTAGTTTCAAAGCAAGGTGACTATGCAGGCTCAATGCAAAAAGAGTTTGCAGTAAGAAGCAACACCACAGCAAACAGCCTGACATTACTAAAGAATCAGGTTAATCGGCTCGGCGTCAACATTGGTTCAGTGCTACTACCTGCTGTTAACTGGGTTGCTGGTTCGCTAGGTACTGTAGTTGATGGCATAGCAACGGTAGCGCATACGTTCCCAGTCGCTACAAAAGTGGTGGTTGGCCTAGCCGTTGGTTTAGCAATGATTAAAGTAACCTCTATTGCAGCGGGTTATGCATCTACATTTTTAGCTGGCGGTTGGATTAAAGCAGGTATTGCAGTTAAAACACTCAGTGCCATGGTGACTATGGGGCGGTTTAATCTCGCCTCATTTAATACCACCGCTGCCGCGACGGCGGCAACAACAAATGCATTAGGTGCTGGTTCTGGAATACTCGCATTTGGCAGTAAGTTGGGCGCACTAAAAACGGGTTTAGTCACGTTTGCGACTGTCACATTACCCGCTGTTGCTGTTGGTATAAAAGCGATGGGAGCCGCGCTACTAACAACGCCAATTGGCTGGGCTGTGATGGCGATAGCGGCTGGTGCGGTACTCGTTTACAAGTACTGGCAGCCCATAAAGGCGTTTATGGGTGGCCTATGGGATGGGTTTGTAAGTGCGATAAAGCCGCTAACAAGCAGCTTGACCCCAGTTGGTAAGCTACTTGGCTGGATTGGCGATGGTCTCGGCACTGTGTTTAATTGGGTATCGAATTTGTTCACCCCAGTGAATATGGTAAGCGATGAGCTAGCGGGATTTGCAAGTGCTGGGCAGACTGTTGGAGCTGTATTTGGTGGGCTAGTGAATATAGTAACGACACCATTTAGAGCAGCTTTGTGGTTTATAGAAAAAACACTCTCAGCATTTGGCAAATTGGGCGATACAATCAGCAGTGTTGGCGGTTGGTTTGGTTTTGGTGATGATGAAGAGAAAAAGCCTAGTACAAGCCTAGTTAAACCAATCGCACTGGCTAGCACGATGGCTGTTACGCCAGCCATGGCAAGTGATTTGCAAGCAGACAGCGCAACCCCAAATAAACCTATAATGCAGCAAATTCAGTCTGCAAAATCCGCTGCGCCTGGTGCGCTTACTCAGCAAGTTAAACAACAACTAGCGCCAGTTGCACAGCCGACACTGCCTAACGTTGAAGGTTCCGCACTCTATAAAGGACGGGTTGAGGTTGGCGCAGTGCCAACAATCAAGCCAAACGCGCTAACGCAGCCCATTGTACAGCAATTGCAGCCTGCAAAATCCGCTGAACCTGGTTTATTCACTCAACAAGTCAATCAGCAATTAAAGCCTGTTGCACAACCGACGTTACCAAACATTGAGGGTTCCGCACTTTATAAAGGACGAGTTGAAGTTGGCGATGCGCCAACGATTAAGACCAACGCGCTAACACAGCCAGTTGTGCAGCAATTGCAGCCTGCAAAATCCGCTGCGCCTGGTTCGTTGACTCAACAAGTCAAACAGCAACTAGAACCTGTTGTACAGCCGACGTTGCCGAACGTTGAAGGCTCAGCACTGTATAAAGGACGTCTTGAGGTTGGCGATGCGCCAACGATTAAGAGCAACGCGCTAACACAACCAGTTGTACAGCAATTGCAGCCTGCAAAATCTGCTGCGCCTGGTTCGCTCACTCAGCAAGTCAAACAACAACTAGCGCCTGTTGCAAAACCGACGTTACCAAACATTGAGGGTTCAGCACTTTATAAAGGACGTGTTGAGGTTGGCGATGCGCCAACGATTAAGACCAACGCGCTAACACAGCCAGTTGTACAGCAATTACAGCCAGCCCAACCTGCTGCGCCTGACTCACTCACCCAACAAGTAAAACAACAGCTAGAACCCGTAGCAAAACCGACGTTACCAAACGTTGAAGGGTCAGCGCTGTATAAAGGACGAGTTGAAGTTGGCGGAGTGCCAACAATTAAGCCCAACGCGTTAACACAACCAGTTGTACAACAATTACAGCCTGTAAAGCCTGCCGTACTTGGTTCGCTCACTCAGCAAGTTAAACGACAATTCGCACCTGTTACACAGCCGGCGTTGTCGAAAGTTGAAGGGTCAGCGCTGTATAAAGGACGGGTTGAGGTTGACGAAGTGCCAACAATTAAGCCCAACGTGCTAACACAGCCAGTTGTACAGCAATTGCAGCCAGTAAAATCCGCTGCGCCTAATGCACTAAGTCAGCAAATCAGACAACAGTTAAAACCGACTGCACAGCATACATTGCCGAAGTTTAAAGGCTCTGCATCATTTAACGCTCAGGTTGAGCCTAGTGAACCGCAAACCCCATATTTAGAACGACTCAACCGAGCAAGCAAGCGCAATGAACGTGAAGAGCCTAACAAACCTGATCAACATAAGATCGTTGAGCACCACGAAAACCACACTTGGTATGTGACCATTAATCAGCAACCAGGTGAGAACGAAAAAGCACTGGTTGATCGCATTATGCGCGAAATAGATAAACGAAAAGCACAAAGTCAACGAGGTAAGTTATATGACGTCTGATGTAATGATCGCGTTAGGTGAATATCGCTATTCAGTACCTACCGCTGCGTACTCTGAGTTTAGGCGAGTCAGCGAATATCGTTGGCAGTCACAAGATAGATTAGCCAGAACACCTGCAATGCAATACGTTGGCCCAGGCTTCGACGAAGTAACAATGACGGGCACAATTTACCCTCACTTTAACGGTGGGTTGTTTCAGGTTGAAGCAATGCGAGCTGAAGCGATAAAGGGTAAGCCTTTGTTGTTAGTAGATGGGTTGGGCTACGTGCGTGGCAACTATGTGATCACCCGCATTGAAGAAACACAAACAGATATTCGAGTAGCGGGTGTGCCTGAAAAAATAGAGTTCAACATCACTTTAAAATATTACGGGGAAGATGATGCTATATAGAACAAAGGACAATGACCGTATAGACACGATTTGTTACGAACACTACGGTCATTTAAACGGCACTGTTGAGGCTGTTTATAACGCAAATCCAACATTAGCGAATCAACCAGCTAAATTACCCGCAGGTACAGTCATTGAACTGCCAGAAGTACAAACACAAGCACAACAAAAAACCATTAAGTTGTGGGATTAACAATGCGACCAACATTTCAAATAATCGCGGATAGCGTAGACATCACGAGCAAAGTTGCCGACAGGTTGTTGTCTCTCAGCATAACCGACGAGGCTGGTTTAGACTCTGACACGTTAGCAATTGTATTAGATGACAGAGACAATCTATTTGAGCTACCGACTCAAGGGGCTGAGCTGGCTGTTTTGATAGGTATTGATAAGCAAATAGCTGATAAAGGACTGTATACGGTAGATGAGTTAATTCTCTCTTGCAGCCCCGACACTATTGAAATACGTGCTAAAGCGGCAGACATGCGCACCTCACTCAAGGAACGACGAACAGGCAGTTGGGATAATGAGACACTAGGCAGCATATTAGAAATTGTTGCAGGTAGAAACGGATTAACCCTCGCCATTGCACCAACGCTAGCTAGTCTGCCAATTACGCATTTAGATCAGACAAACGAGCACGATTTACACCTGGTCACTCGGTTAGCCAAAGAGCACGACGCTGTGGGTAAAGTTGCCACCTCACATCTATTGTTTACCACCAAAGGCGACTCTAAAACCGCAAGTGGTAAACAATTGCCCTCTGTAGTGGTAAAAAAAGACGAAACAAGCAACATACAAGTGGTAATGGCAGATAGAGGAAAATACCAAAGCACCCAAGCGTTTTGGCATGACCATAGCACTGGTGAACAAGTGACAGTCAACGTAGGTAGTGATGAGCCTGTATTCAAACTAAAGCACACGTATGATGACGAAGAAAGCGCAACACGGGCAGCTAAAGCCAAGCTCTCAGCATTAAAAAGAGGCACATCTACTGGCTCGCTCTCGATGCCATGTACAAGCGATAACCTCAATGTGTTGGCTGAAAGTAAATTAGTGCTGCAAGGACTCAGAGATGGCATTCAAGGTGAGTGGGTTGTAACTCGAACCCAATATGAACTATCAGGCTCAGGTCTAACCCTGTCGATTGAGTTTGAAACACCCAATAAATAGCTTTGAAATATTCAAAAGCTCTTTCAACTATTCAAAATTGCAAAATTCGCAGTTTTCGCACAATTCGCGCTAAGTTTTCGCGCGCGGCATCAG
>NZ_JAGJEF010000011.1:0-111415 GCF_018100875.1 Pseudoalteromonas sp. MMG012 | reverse complement strand
ATAAACAGGCTAGATATGTCCAAATACCAACTACAGAGTTAAAATTAAGCAATTGATTAGTAGTCCTCTATTTGATCAACAAGGCACTGAAAAATACATTAGATAGTAAATAATAAGCGAAGTTAACTCCGCTTATTATAAATTCAGAAATTTTATATGGCCATAATTAAATAAAAAGTAACATTCAATATAAACCTACATACTATATGGATGTGATACTCCCATCCAAGATTGATACATTTCCCTCTGAAATTTTGATGGGTTTTTAATTGCCTTCACTTCTTTAGGCATATTATAGGCTTTTTCTAAAGTAATATAAGTGCTATTTATTTTATGTCTACGAATAAAATCTACACGGACTTTTTTTTCAGGTTTTAATAACTTTAGCGTTTGTGCCAACGAATTCCTTACATGATGGCCATCAATGGCGACGATTTTATCACCTGCTGTCAATCCCCCATTCCAAGCAGCTCCATTACGAGCTACATGTGTTAAGAGTAACAACTCACCTGAAATACTAGCCTGAGCATTAATACTCGCGGTTATTTCAGCCGATGTAGGCAGTACATGTTGTAAACCAACCAAACTGAGTAGTTCGTCAAAGTCAATGTCTAATGGACTATCTACGTGCGTAGTCCACCAGTGAGAATAATCTTTACCGCTCACTTGCTTCAGTATATTCTTCACATCCTGACTGGTAAAAGATTTTGGCAGCTTAAATTGCTTGTAAAGTTCCCGATGAACATCTTTATAACTTACCGCACCATCAGAATCCTTTAATAACGTAATATCCAATGCCATAGATATTAACGCACCTTCAGAATAAATGTTTGTACTATAATTTCGGCCATGATCTCCTCCTTGATTAATCCACTTATCAAAGCTGGTTTCCGCCGCAGATTGAACTTCTCGACCAGGGGTCGCCAAATGCCGGTTAATTGAGCGAGTCAAACTTTTGAAGTACTCTTGATTGGTGGTTATTCCTGCACTTAGTAATAGATAATCTTCTAAATAACTCGTAGAACCCTCCGCCAACCATAAAAGATCACTATAGTTAATGTCGACATAATCGTAAGGAACTAGGCCAGAAGGGCGATAATTTTTAACATTCCATGTATGAATGAATTCGTGCGCCGCAGTAGAAATGAAACCTATATAATCTTTTCTTTTTGAAAACTTATCTCTGTGCCTCTGGATTATAGTTGAATTTAAATGTTCGGTAGCGCCTCGGGCACCACTTGTAGCGTGTACCATAAATACGTAACGCTCATACGGATAATCATCCCAGATCAGCGACCCAGTTTTGACTAGCTTTTTAAGGTCTCGCAACATAAGCGCAATATCATAATTGCCCTCACCCCAAACAACTAACTCATATTGTCGGCCATCGACTTCAAACTTACTTAAATCATTTATACCAGTCTCAATTGGCGAATCTAGTAACACATCATAGTTTTGAGCAACAAAACTGTGTTGATTGTCACCGAATTTCATGCCAGAAACAGAACGCCACGCTTTGGGAACTTCCAACTCAACATTAATGGACTCTTGCCTGAATGAGTCACTAAACATGAAAAACCCTGAAGCATCAATGAATGCATGACTATCATCGATGTGCCTAGCACGCAGGCCAAGCTCATTCGCGTATACTTGGTAATTCACATTCACTTCAGTTGGCTTATCAAAATGGACTCGCCAAGTATTTTTATCTACTTTATTCCACTCTAATGCTACTCCAAGGCTATTTGTTGCAGAGAACAAACGTACACCATTTGCCAAATTCAAAATCTCGTAACGACCAGTCCGCCAATCGGGCAACTGGATATCAATGTGAGATTGCGCTAATTTTGGAAATGAAATTGATACATTGCCTAAATGATGTTCTGGTTGATCTATTTTCAGCCTATATTCAACCTCAGCAAAAGACAAAAACGGCAATGCCGTCAAGGCTAGCCAAGCAGTATTTTTAATCATAATTATTTCTACATAAAGTCGGTTTCACGGACCCTAACAAAGATACGACCGATTATTTAAAAAACGCGGTGAATCTACATTATTGGATGAATAATTAGCAGCTAATTACAAAATCATCTACATTAATCAAATATTTGTTGTAAACTTAAAAGCGTGTTTATCTACGATGGAAGTGGTCTATATTTGTGACTGATAATACTGAGCAATTAGAAAAAAAACTCGGACAAGCAATAAAAGTTCGCAAGGCCTTAGAAACAGCAAGAAAACATCAAGTAGATGTGCTTTCTCAATTTTCTGCGAAATTATCGCTAAGCTGCAAAGGACAAGACGTTGCCCTAGATAACCAACTTGCTAAATTTAGAAGTGCGCTTAACAAAGGCATGGATTTTGAGGAATTTGCCCCGTTAATCGACAATATGTCAGCAATGCTTAAGCAACAAGAAGCGGTGAATTCTGCTAATCATAGAAAATTACTGGAATCTATCACAATCTCAGGAAAACAACTTCAAAGAGTAAAAGGTTTACCTGAAGATGGCAGACGAATGTTACGCCATTTACTTGATCATGAATTGGACGTGCAGTCCACGAACGAGTTTATACCAATCCTTGATAAACTCGTGACGATTTATCACAAGACATTGCAAAGTAAAGCAACTATTTTAACTGACTCTGACGCAAATAATCGTTCTGATAAAAACCCTGAGATTGCAGCTGAATTACTCGCACTGGCTAACGAGCTTATTTTTGATGAAGATGTTGCTAATGAAGTAAAAGCGATAAAGAATAATATTAGTCTTAATGACAATGTCGACGTATTGTTAGAGTCCGGTTTAGGGATAATAAGGATCATTGCAAAAAGTATTGCCAGAGAGCGTCAATCTGCGCAGGGTTTTTTGGTGTCGTTAAACCAAACACTAGAAGAACTTCATACATCGATTATTAGTACAACCAAAAACTCACGTTCAATGAGTCATGAGCTTAATGGTTTAAATAAGCAAATTGAATCAAAAATAAAAAACCTCAATGAACAAACTCAAAAAGCGACATCGATAGCAGAGCTTAAATCATTAGTGGACGGAGAACTGAAGATTCTAAGTCACGATTTGGTTGAGCGAGAAAGATTAGAGCGAGCTGATAAAGAAGCCCTTTTTGCAAGCTTCGAGCAAATTAACGAGCGCATTAATGTACTTGAATCTAAAGTAACTAATTATAAAAAGCGCTTATCAGAACAACGTTTTAAGAGCTTGTTAGATGGGCTTACCAAGCTACCTAACAGAGCCGCATTTGATGATAGATTTAACCAAGAGTTTCATTTATTCGATGTGCAAAAATCTGATGTAACGCTCGTTGTAATTGATGTTGATCACTTCAAATCTATCAATGATCAGTATGGTCACAGCGCCGGTGACAAAACACTGCAAGTCATTGCTCGCGCATTGAAAAAATCTATTAGAAAAACAGATTTTATTGCGCGTTATGGCGGCGAAGAGTTTGTTTTACTTATGCCTGGTATGCCACTAGGCCAAGCAAAACAACCGTTAGAGAAGGTAAGAACCACAATTAAGTCGATCCCCTTTAAATTTAAAGAAAAACAAGTACAAATCACTATTTCTTTAGGTGCAACACAATTTAGAGATGGTGATACACCGTTGTCGGCTTTTGATAGAGCAGATGATGCACTTTACGAAGCAAAAAATAGCGGGAGAGACCGAATTTGTCTTCGTGAATAACAAGGAGTATGCCTATGCAAATACAGTTAAACCCAACAGGTGTTTTGAATCTTCTATCTCAATTAGAAGTAGACTTACTGCAACAATCATCACATAGTGAACGCTATCGATTGTTTAGAAACTGTGCACTTGCAGTACTAAATGTTGGTAGCCATACTGACTCAAGTTCAGAAATCTATAATAAATACCAAGATTTCGCTATTCGCCTTATTGCTAGAGAACGCGGAATTAAAATCGAGTTAGATAACCCACCTAGTACGGCTTTTGTTGACGGTGAGATCATCATAGGGATCCACGAACACATTTTTTCTGTCATTCGTGACATCCTTTTTATTTGCCAAAAGCATCAAGAACAAATCGAAGAACCCCGTGAAATCACACATATGGTTTTCGATATGCTTCGTAATGCAGATGCATTACAAGTAAACACAGACCCGAATTTGATCGTTTGTTGGGGGGGCCACTCAATTAACGAAACTGAATATAAATACACCAAGGAAGTTGGGTATCAGCTTGGTTTACGTGGTATGAATATATGTACTGGCTGTGGACCCGGAGCAATGAAGGGCCCAATGAAGGGTGCCACCATTGGTCATGCAAAACAACGTATCACCAGTAATCGCTATTTAGGGTTAACTGAACCCAGTATTATTGCTGCTGAACCACCTAACCCGATTGTGAATGAGTTAGTGATACTGCCTGATATAGAAAAACGTTTAGAAGCGTTTGTCCGTATGTCACATGGTATTATTATTTTCCCAGGAGGTGCGGGAACTGCCGAGGAGTTACTTTATTTACTCGGTATACTACTTCACCCTGAGAACGCTAAGCAATGCTTACCTGTTGTTTTAACAGGGCCAAAAGAGTCTGCAGCCTATTTCAATGAGATTTGCGCATTTGTTGAAAGTATTTTAGGTAAAGAAGCACTTAGTAAGTTTGAAGTCATTGTTGACGACCCCGAGCTTGTCGCCAAGAAGCTCAAAAGCAGTATGGCAGATGTTCGTTTATATAGAAAGGAGCAAGGTGACGCATACTATTTCAACTGGACATTAAAAATTGACAATGAGTTTCAAATGCCATTTGCGCCTACTCACGATAATATGTCTGGTCTTAATTTACATCTAGAACAACCTACACAACAATTAGCCGCCAATCTGCGACGAGCATTTTCTGGAATTGTTGCGGGTAATGTAAAAGATGAAGGAATAAAAGCAATACAAAGCCACGGCCCCTATATTTTAAGTGGTGATACCTCTTTAATGAAAGATATGGATAAACTTCTGCAAGCATTTGTTGATCAAGGTAGAATGAAGCTTCCAGGCAGTAAATATATACCGTGTTATAAAATAAAAGCATGAAAAAAAACTTAGTACTTATTGACGCGCTGAATTTAATTCGGCGCATTTTTGCTGTAGATGTACAACAAAGTCACCACAGTGACCAGCATATAATTTCATCTTGCAAGTCTCGCGTGAAACACGCAACGCAAAAAATAATCAAAGCAACTAACGCAACTCACATGATTGCTATATTTGATGGCGATAAAAGCTGGCGTTATCATTATTTTGAGCAATATAAGCATTCTCGTAAACCTATGCCCAGTTTACTTGCCGATAATTTAAATATTATGGCTGATGCTTTTTCGGAGCTTGGCGTTACAGCATATCGACCATTGCAAGATGAAGCTGACGATATCATTGCAACGTTAGCGGCTAAAGCACAAGCGGGAAGAATTCACTCTACGATTATCTCTACAGATAAAGGTTTTTATCCTCTGACAAGTGAGTACATTAGTGTATTTGACTATTTTAAAAAGAACTGGTTAACGGAGCAAGAAATTACGGAACGTTTCGATGTCCCAAAACATTTACTTATTGATCTCTGGGCGCTCGCTGGAGACAAAACCAACGATATCCCAGGTGTGCTAGGTGTAGGCAATAAATCAGCCTCACAACTGCTAAACAAGTTCGGTGATATTGAGTCAGCACTGGCGAGTGATGATTGCAAACAAAGCTTAAAAAATAAGTTAAATAGGGGCATGGATGATTTTATTATTAGTAAAAATTTAGTCACGTTACGAACCGACATTCATTTAGGCTTCAATTTAAGTCAGATAAGATTGAATCATATACGTTAGTCGCAACTATATTTTTCAAACAATGCGCTTTGCTATACTTAAAGCTAATTATTTGGTGAGCCTTACATGATAAAAAAAGTATTACGTTATATTATTTTGGGGCTAGCGGTTTATGCAGTCATTGTTATGCTTGTCATCAACTTCTACAAGGATGATCCTCAAGCTATGATTTGGCAAGATAGAGAAGCGTTTAATAATCGCTTTATCTCAAAGCTTAAAATAGGGGAACATATTGCTATTGACGACGTACTCGAAACGCTTGGAAGCCCCGATTTGACATTTTTAAAGAAGAAAAACAATGACATTGTTCAAATTGTTTACTTTAGAACTCAACTGGTTAAACCTGATGGGATTACAACCAAAGATGAATGTACTGGTTTGTTATTTAAAAATGGAAAACTGACGCTTTGGGGGCCTAGCGCCTCGGTAGCCTATGAGAAGGCGTTCAATTAGTGCAAGCTTTTAAAGCAAATCCTAACCAACTAAAGCGTCTACTTGAGCATACCCATCAGGCGCTTCGGCTTTACTATAGTAAAGAAAAATGGCCTACAATTTACCCGGTATTAACCCAACTTGCTGAACGGTTTGTGCTATTGTACACACAAGTACCGAATGCCCTTCATGCTCATTTACAGTTTTATGCCAAAAACCATGGCTACACAACAAATTTAGTTGTCAATCAATCGATCCTTATCTGTGCATTATGCAAAGCAAATGGTTACTCACCTGAGTTTACAGAAGAGCTGGTACTTGCTTGTTTATCAGATCACATCTGCAGCACCAATGAAACCAACCGTAAGGCAAGTGGTAAACCTCTTTCATCACAAGAACAAAAATTACTCAACCTACGTCATCAAATTGCTATTAAAATGCTAAATAGTGCTAAAGTCCCTAATGGTCAGTTACAAAGGATACTTGCTCGGCTAGATAAATACACCGCTTCAATAACTGGGGTTAAAAACATACCCTTGTATGACAATACAACGGTGCTTGTATGTTTGTCTAAACGTATAGCCAAAGCGATCACACCCAGACCTCAAGTAAGAACATTTAGTGTCATACAAGCGATAAAGTCACTGTACCTCAATACACATAACGTCTTTGCTCAATCGAGTTTAGTAACACTTGCTAAGCAATTTTCCGACTGCCCGTCAGGAGCAATGGTATCCTATAAAAAAAGTAATGCACTGCTTCTCGCTAAGGAAGGGAAAACTGTAACACTTGCGTTACTAGAAAATACACAAGTAAAAGGTATTGTCAAAACAACTAAGCAATTGAGCTTAATATATAAACCAATTATCACCGATGATAAAACCCTACTATATAGCATCTGGTTTAACGATCTAGTCAGAATGACCCCGTCTGAACTTCCTACCTCTGAGTCCATTTTAGATGCCATTGCTGAATTAGGAAGTGATGAATATGTTGAATTCAAAGCAATAGAAAAAAATATTGCGCCTTTCACACAGCTTGAACATGCGCTACGACAAGCCGCACGACAGTATAATCGACAAGGTCAAAAGGCTACGACCCTAAGACACTGTTTGACAATGGTAGGGTTGGATACTGCGGGTTTACTGTGTCAACGCGTATTACTTGAAACACTATTAGCCGATAAACCCCACCCTTTCTCCACCGACATATGGTGTAAATATGCCTTATTTAACAAAGTCATTTACGTTTTGACTCAGCATTCTAAGTCGGATCTATTTGAAACACTACTTGGCCCGTTTACCGCTGCAATATACTTTATGTTGTCTAAACATGACTCTCAAGTGATGCGACTGATAAAAACGCCATCCGACCAGTTTTCTCAAAAGCCCTTATCCATCGCGCATATTTTTGGGTTTGAACAGCTTGATAACGCTGAGTTCGAACAATTTATTCAAAAGTATTTCAAATATTCAAGCATGCACAATGCTTTTGCTGAAACTGAATTGATGGATAAACATGCACTTTCAATACACGCCAAATATTTTTCTGCCATCAAGCTCATCGTGGTTATGATGTTGACTGGCAATGATGAGTTAACCACATGGCAAAACCAAATACTCGAATTCACATTAGATGAATTTAGCTGGAAGAGCCGTACACTATTCTTTAATACGCTACTAGAACAATCACCTTATTGCACAACGGAGTGATAAACATCACTCAAAGTTTATACAAATTGCTGTAAATTCCACCCTTTATCAAGAATATAAATACAAAACATAGTAAGTATAATTACAGGTTATACCGATTAGCCATTCCTAACTGGAATATATCATCATAAATTGATATAAATCGCCCTTAAAAATTCAAGCGAACAGACACCTTCTTACTTTGTTTACTACAATTAAACATTTAGATGCTCAACGTGAGCTGGTGTTATATATATTTTTGATAAAGGAAACCTACAATGGCTAAGCAAACCATTACTGTAATTAAAGGCGACGGCATCGGCCCGAGTATCATTGACTCAGCAATCGAGATCTTAAATGCAGCTGGCTGTGACTTTGATTACGAATTCGTAGATGCAGGTCTTGCAGCTCTTGAAAAAACAGGTGAACTATTACCTCAAGAAACATTAGAGGTGATTGAAAAAAATAAAATCACCTTAAAAGGTCCTTTAACGACTCCAGTTGGCGAAGGCTTCACGTCAATTAATGTAACTTTACGTAAGCAATTTGGCTTATATGCAAATGTACGCCCTGTGAAGTCATTTGAAGGCACAAAAGCACGCTATGACGACATCGATATCATTACGGTTCGTGAAAATACGCAAGGTATGTACTCAGGGCTTGGCCAAGTTGTATCTGATGATGGCAACGAAGCTGAAGCAATGTCAAAAATCACACGCGAAGGTGCTGAAAAAATAGTAACTTTTGCATACGAACTGGCACAGCGAGAAGGTCGTAATAAAGTGACAGCCGTTCACAAAGCGAACATCTTAAAGTCAACATCAGGTTTATTCTTAAAAGTTGCACGTGAAATTGGTGAGCGTTACCCTGATATCGAATCAGCGGAGATGATTGTCGATGCAACATGCATGAAATTAGTAATGACGCCTGAAGAGTTTGATGTCATTGTAACCACAAACCTGTTTGGCGATATTTTATCTGACTTATGCGCTGGTTTAGTAGGTGGTTTGGGCATGGCGCCGGGTGCAAATATCGGTGAAAATGCAGCAATATTCGAAGCTGTTCATGGAAGTGCACCTGACATTGCAGGTAAAAACCTTGCAAACCCCACTTCAGTCATTTTAGCGTCAATCCAAATGTTAGAATATTTACAAATGGGTGATACCGCTGAGCGTATTCGAAACGCAGTCGCCGACGTAATCAAAACCGGTGACCGAACAACACGAGATTTAGGTGGTAACCATGGTACCACTGACTTTACACAAGCCGTTATTGACCGCTTATAATTAGAAGTAAAGTATCAAAGCCCGCCATAGTGCGGGCTTTTTTGATCTATCAATGTATGTATTTACCACATTTCATCTATCTTTTGAGCCTACTAGCTGCAAACTCAGAAAAGCTACAGCAATTTTACTATTTTGTACATTGGATTAGGAATAAAATACCATAACGGCACAATTTACTGCATAATAATTCCAAAACAAATCAACAAAGAACAATAAAAAGCAAAAACAACACTAAAAAAACGACTTTTAGAGTTATTTATGCAATAAAGCTGTTTCCCTATTGACTTAATAGCCAAAAACACTTTTAATAACTTTTGTTAATTATTATTTGGATCGTCACCAAAATGAAACGTATTTCTAGCCTTAATGTCCTCGTCCTGGTCTTATATATAAGTCCAGCGGGGCCGTGTTGAGCAAGTTTACGCTTTAACCCCGCAAATGCGGGGTTTTTTTTTGGTCAAATTTATATATTCAGTCGATAACTGAGGAATGAGGATGAATAAAGGGCAATTTAATGGCTCAGAATTAGTCGTAAAAGCACTAAAAGAGCTAGACGTAGAATACATATTCGGTTACCCCGGAGGTTCAGTACTAGATCTATATGATGCACTATTTCAACAAAATGACGTTAAACATATACTCGTTCGTCATGAACAGGCCGCAACACATATGGCCGATGGATATGCCCGTGCAACTGGTCAAGTCGGTGTCGTATTGGCAACCTCGGGACCTGGTGCAACAAACTGTATTACTGGCATCGCAACAGCTTATATGGATTCAATTCCGATGGTAGTACTGTCAGGTCAAGTTCCTTCTAGTTTAATCGGTGATGATGCTTTTCAAGAAACTGATATTGTTGGTTGCTCTCGACCTATTGTTAAGCACAGCTTCAACTGTCGAAACGCACAAGATATTCCCAGTATACTAGCAAAAGCCTTTTATTTAGCGGCTAGCGGACGCCCCGGTCCTGTTGTGGTTGAGTTACCTAAAGACATTCTTAATCCACAAACAAAATTCGAATATCAATTTCCTAACAACACTGAAATGCGTACCTACCATCCAAGTGTGAAGGGTCACCCTAAACAAATTAAAAAAGCCGTAAATGCAATATTGGATGCAAAAAAGCTGGTCGTTTATTCTGGCGGCGGCATAATACTGTCTGACACGTCTGAGCAACTTACGGAACTCGTTGAGTCTTTGAATGCACCTATAACTAACACCTTAATGGGACTTGGTGGTATTAGCGGTACTCACCCAAATTTCATTGGCATGCTTGGAATGCATGGGAGTTTAGAAGCAAATAAAGCAATGGCCAATGCCGATGTAATTTTAGCTTTAGGTGCTCGATTTGATGATCGTGTAACCAATAATGTTAAAAAGTTCTGTCCAAATGCGACTATTATTCATGTTGATGTAGACCCCACATCTATTTCAAAAACAATTCCCGCTCATATTCCTGTTGTAGGTTGCTTAGCCACTGTACTGACGCAACTACAAACGGCACTCGACAATAATGACAAACGTATTGATCGGTCTGCACAAGAAGATTGGTGGCGACAAATAACACAATGGCGAGAAGTTAAGTGTTTAGATTACGCCAAAACGGATGACTGCATAAAACCACAGACAGTCATTGAAAAAGTATATCAAGTGACTAAAGGTGAGGCCTATGTGAGCTCAGATGTAGGTCAACATCAGATGTTCGCAGCGCAATATTACCCCTTTAAACATCCTCGTCAGTGGATTAACTCCGGCGGTCTTGGAACAATGGGGTTTGGTCTACCTGCAGCGATGGGCGTAAAACTCGCATTCCCTGATAAGCACGTTGTCTGTGTTACGGGTGATGGTTCAATCCAAATGAATATACAAGAGTTATCAACTTGTTTGCAATATGGCCTTGCTGTAAAAATCGTTTCTTTAAACAATCGTTCTTTAGGTATGGTCAGACAGTGGCAAGATATGATGTATGATGGCCGGCATTCAAGTTCCTATATGGAATCTTTACCAGACTTCGTTAAGCTTACTGAAAGCTACGGACACGTGGGTATTCGGGTAGATCACCCTGACCAATTAGATGCTGCGCTAGAAAAAGCATTTTCTATTACAGATAAGCTCGTGTTCCTTGATATTAGAGTAGACGAAAAAGAACATGTGTATCCTATGCAAATAAAGCTGGGTGCAATAGACGATATGTGGCTTAAAAAAGGAGTTAAAGGATAATGCGTAGAATACTCAGTGTTTTGTTGGAGAACGAGCCAGGTGCCCTATCACGTATTGTTGGGCTATTTTCTCAACGAGCTTACAACATCGACAGCTTAACGGTCGGTACAACTGATGATAAGACCTTATCTCGAATTACCATTACAACCCATGGTGACGATAGAGTCGTTGAGCAAATAACCAAACAGGTAAATAAACTTGTTGATGTACTAAAAGTAATTGACTTGACCGATATGCCAAACATCGAACGTGAGTTGCTACTTGTTAAGGTTTATGCAAAAGACGAAGTGACTCGTGCTTCCGTGACACGCATTGCAGATGTATATAATGGGGCAATTATTGATATGGGAAAACAAAGCTATACACTGCAACTAGTAAGTAGTGCAGAGAAAATAGAATCTTTTCTCGATATGTTGCGTCATGAGAGTGACATTATTGAACTGGTTAGGTCTGGTGCGGTGGGTATTGGCAGAGGGGATAAAGCACTTAAAGGCTGACATTTACCCGATACCAAATATATAAAAGGGGCCAAAAGCCCCTTTTTCATACCAAAATTAACGCTTATAGGTTAACTTGATCTTTAAGCCCTTTACCAGCTTTGAAGCTTGGGATATTTGCAGCAGCGATTTGGATCTCATCGCCAGTTTGCGGGTTACGACCTGTGCGCGCAGCACGCTCTTTTACTGAGAAAGTACCAAAACCAACCAGTGCAACTGAATCACCATCTTTTAGAGAGGTAGTTACAGCACCTGTGAACGCTTCAAGAGCACGAGCTGCTGCTGCTTTAGAAATTTCAGCATCTGCCGCCATTTTTTCAACTAGTTGAGCTTTATTCATTATAAGATTCCTATTCATTTATATTTTGCCTGAGCAAAAGCTATGTTTATGCATTTTGACTAGATGTGCAACCATTTCCTTAGCTTTTTCAAAAAAAATCGATGTAACTCAGTAGTGGCGCGCATTCATTGCACATTTTGCGTTAAATCTAGTCAGCGAATACAAATTAGCAAGGCATTAATGATTAAGCAATAGCTTATGCCTAATGTTCTTAGAAATTTGTTGTTATTGCCCGGTATAACGTCCGTACAGCGACACTATAAACAGCCCAAATTGCTGAAAATGCGAACCAAAATTCCACTAACGAAAAATCAATCGTCAGTGCACCAAACTTTTCGCCTGCTTGGTAACTTAACGGTGCAAATACGGCAAACAAGCACATTGCTTGCCATACACCTAACGACATTACCTTTTTAAGTGATTCATTAAACGTCAGTATGAAAGCCACCCAAATCCCGACTAACCATACCGGTATTGTTGGACTACCATAATTTATTATACCGAGTGATATTGACAGTATTTCCAGTAATAACGATACGGGCAACAAACATATCACCAAAAACCCGCTCTGCTTTTTGTTACTCACAAAAATAAACATGGCAGCTATGCAAACAAGTATAAAAAAAATCGCATCAGCCTGCATAAACAGCGCACTAAACCAACATAATTGGAATAGGCTGAAATTAATAACTAAGCGTACTTTTGCACTCGGTCGATACATACCTTGGCTTCCTCGCTATTAGATGGACCGTACTGGTCGCTCGCTGCTTAAATGCACCTTCACAGTAACTTAAGTAGAATAGCCAAAGTCGTTTAAAACGCTCGTCAAATTTACTATGGTCTAGCTTTGGCCACGCCTCAATAAACCTTACACGCCAATCGTTTAGAGTACGGGCATAATGTAAACCAATATCCGACACCTCATGAACCACCATGTCAGTGCCGTTTTTAATCTGAATATGCATTTGTTCTAGCGATGGTAAACACCCTCCAGGAAAAATATGCTGTTGAATAAAATCAGATTTTTTTAGGTAATGGTCATACCTTTGACATGCAATTGTTATTGCTTGGATAAGCATAGCACCAGAGGGTTTCAATAATCTATTACATTTATCAAAAAAGCTCGGTAGATAATCGTGGCCTACTGCTTCAATCATCTCTATAGACACCAACTTATCAAACTGACCCGTTAGTTCTCGGTAGTCGCTTTTCAGCAAAGTAATTTTACTCTCAAGCTGGTTACGCTTAATCAAGTTTTCAACGTAGGCATACTGCTCTTCAGAAATTGTTGTCGTTGTTACATGACATCCAATGTTTTGCGCAGCATATATTGCGAATGCCCCCCATCCAGTGCCTATTTCTACAACTTTATCTGTTGCTTGTATATCCAGTTTGCGGCATATAACCGCCAGTTTGTTATTTTGGGCTTGCTCTAAAGTCGTATTTGGATGCTGATATATCGCGCTAGAATACAGCATTTCTTTACTCAAAAATGCAGAGTAAAGTTCGTTACCTAAATCGTAATGCGCAGCAATATTCTTTTTTGAGCCCGCTTTTGAATTTTGATTTTTAAGATGCGCAAGCTTATTAACCAAACCACTGAAAGCTGAAAATTTCCTCTCAAAATCATCCAGTTGACTCTGGTTTATAGCAAATATTTCTATCATTTTAGTTAAGTCATTGCATTTCCAATGACCATCTATGTAGGCCTCACCAGCACCAACACTTCCTCCAAGTGCAAACTGCTTATACATATGATCACTGAGAACCGTTATTACACAAGACAACGTGCTATGCTCTGAGCCAAAGGTATAGGTCTGCGCGCCCTCAATCACAGTTATATAGCCCTCTTCAATCTTACCAAAAGCCGAAAGAACTAATTTTTTATATAAGCCAGTTAGCCAACTGGATGTTGCACGTATTTTCAAATCTGAGGTATTTTCCATTTTATGATCCTGGGTGCCCGATAAACGGCACTTTTTTCAAAAACAACCTTAACGCCTGCCAATAAATACCTTTAAAAATTGATACTGTCATTGCAGGGAATCGCTTTAAAATAAACGTGATATTTTCCCTTGATAGCGTATACCGTTTAAGTCTCAGGGTTGCATCAAAGAGTCGTGTTTGCTCACGTCTATTTTCAATATGAATCAAGGTGCTAGCAGCCGGCGCTCGAACAGACCAGTGATAATGCATATCCAAATTCATAAAAGGAGATACGTGAAAAGCTTTTTTAAAGTTCACTTTTCTATCTAAATAAACTAAATAACAATGGCACTCATTCCACGGTGTATTACTGACTTCAGCCACCATATGCGTAAACTTACCAGTGGGATCAGCGAAAAAATAAAAGTTGACTGGGCTGAAATATAAGCCAAAGCACCTTAATTGACACAACATCATGACGCTATCTGAACTGGGTTGTGCGCCTAATTGAGTGCTCACTGTTAGGGCTCTGTCTTTTAATTGCCCAGAGTACCCTTTTAAATAATCATTTTGCTTGAATCGCAACGGCTTAAAATAATTCGTTCCAAACCAAGGATGAACCGCATTTAAGTGATCTAACTCATCTAAATCAATCCACGCCATATACATAGGGTACTTGAACTTATGCTCAGTGGGTTCGAGACGTCTGTGACTTACATCGCCAAGGTATAACGCACTATTTAACCCCATTTAAAACTCAACCCCAAATTGCCTCGCCACATCTACTGCGCTTTTAACTCCATCTTCATGAAACCCATTAAACCAATATGCCCCGCAAAAGTAGCTATTATGTTTACCATCGATAAGTGCTTTTTTCTTTTGAGCATCAATACTTGTTTGATTAAACACAGGGTGATGATACGTAAATCTACGTAGCACCTTTGAATCATCAATACCCTTATCATAATTTAGGGTCACACACAGCGGCTGTTCACTTTCAATACCTTGTAGGATATTCATTTGATAGGTCACTACTGCGGCTGCATCTGCATTACCATCTAATAAATAATTCCAACTAGCCCAAGCTGCATGACGCTTCGGCAACATGCTTTTATCGGTATGTAATAAAACAGAGTTTTCAGTGTAGGCCATACTCCCCAATATTTGTGCTTCATCCTCAGTTGGCGCCTCTAGCAAAGCCAGTGCTTGATCGGAATGACAGGCAAAAACAATTTCGTCAAATAACTGCACTCGCCCATCTTCCATCACAAGCTCTACACCTCCCTCATTTCTGCGTACTGTTTTAATGTTGGCATTTAAATGAATTGCATTTTTAAACGACTCAATTAATGGCGTAATATATGAACGAGATCCTCCAGGTATGACATACCACTGAGGTCGATTAGCTATATCCAACAAACCGTGGTTGAAAAAAAACTTCACAAAAAACTGCGCTTCAAATTCACTCATTTTTGCAATGCTTGTTGACCAAATAGCAGCGCCCATTGGTAAAATATAGTGAGTTTTAAAAAATTCATTAAAGTTATGCTGGGTAAGCAACGCTCCTAGAGTGGAATAACGCGAATAATCATTACCATAAAACAGCTGCTTACATAGTTTATTAAATCTCACGATATCGTATAACAATCGCCAAAAGGTCGGCCGAAATATGTTTCGTCGCTGTGCGAACAAAGAAGTAAATGTATGACCATTATATTCAAACTCGCTTTGAGTATTCTGGACACTGAAGCTCATTTGCGTCGGTTGCCTCGAGATACCTATCTCACTCAGCAATTTCTCAAACTTTGGATACGTACGGTCATTGAATACAATAAACCCAGTATCTATGGCATGCATTTGACCATCAACTTCAACGTCGACTGTCGCAGTGTGCCCACCAACATAATCATTTTTTTCAAACACAGTTACATTATGATTAGGTACTTTACTTAGTAGGTAAGCGGCTGTCATTCCAGAAATACCACTGCCTATTATTGCTATATTTTTCATCGAGATATTCCTTTTGCTATTGGTCTCCATAACCCAAAAGGTAGCATTTGGAGTAATTTCATTATAATTGTTAAACGTTTCGGAAAATGAATGTCCTTTCTCCGTTTAATAATACCAGCAGTGATACATGCAACGGCTTTGTCTACAGTTACGGCCATAGGCATCGGAAAATCATTTTTATCAGTCAGCGGAGTTTTTACAAACCCTGGGTGCACCAATGTCACGTCTATGTCTGTTAAATCAATCGACAGTGACTGCGCTAAATAAGACACTGCGGCTTTTGATGTACCGTACGCCTGCGCCCTAGGAAGGGCTAAAAATGCGGCACTAGAGCTGACAATAACAAGCTGTCCACCTGACTTTACTTTTGGCAATAGTTGCTCTAAGCAGTAACCAATTGACACCAAATTAACTTGGATAATTCGCGCAAACAAAGCACTATCGAACGCCTTAGCATCATCTATGTATTCACAATTCCCTGCATTTAAAATCAAAATATCCAATGCTGGTAGATTTCCTGTGGCATCTTGAATACTACTTAGATCTGTTACATCAAATTGCAACGTTGTAACTTTGGGTAACCGTTTGAGTTCAAGTAATGCATCTTTATTTCTACCACAGGCAAAAACTTCGTCGTTTAATGCGTAATATTCAGCTAAGCCCCTGCCAATACCTGAGGTTGCTCCTGTAATAAGTATTTTTTTCATTTTCCCGACGCCTTTCTGTCAACCATTTTAATGACAGAACCTAGTACCGGTAAATGGCGATACAATAATTCACCAACATCAAAATAATCCCTATGATGAATCACTTTTTCCTCTTTAAACATCAACTTGCTATGTCCATTCACTGCAATGTCACAGCCTGAATTTAGGCGTGGATGATTGTAGCGCATTTGCCAATAGACGAAGCCATAATTGTCTATTGCGACTTTGTCTTCTATTTCAAAATGAATTGCACTAACATTTGTATATAAATGCGCAAAATACTGAGTTAAATCAGCAAGCCCTTCGACCTGATGAAGCGGATCGACAAAAGTAATATCTCGGTGGTATACATCTGCTAGTACAGCTAAGTTATCAATACGTAAAACATCATACATGCCGATAAATCTATCTAAAATAGGTCCCATATCAAACCTTAAATGCGTCCAATGCGCGCTGCCGTGCCGCTTTATGCTCAACAATCGCTGATGAATAATTACAGGTTGGTGACTCCGCCAAATACTCATGTGGAAAATGAATATATTTATTGGGAACATCAACCAGCTCAGGTACATAGGTACGAATGAAAGCGCCTTCAGGATCAAATTTTTTGCTTTGTGTGATCGGGTTAAATATCCTAAAGTACGGTTGGGCATCACATCCCGTACTCGCAGCCCATTGCCACCCCCCATTATTACTTGCTAAATCTCCATCAATTAACTTGCTCATAAAATAACGTTCTCCCTTACGCCAATCTACCAGTAAGTGTTTAGTCAAAAAACTGGCAACGATCATTCTTAATCGATTGTGCATCCATCCAGTTTGATTGAGCTGACGCATAGCAGCATCAACAATTGGGTAGCCCGTATTACCCGTGCACCAAGCTTTAAACTGCGCGTCACTATCTTGCCAAATTACGGTGTCATATTTACGATTAAAATTCTTGTACTGGCACAAAGACGGAAAAGCACTGACTAAATGCCGATAAAACTCGCGCCATATCAACTCGTTAATCCAAGTAAATTCACGCTTACTAGGCGTTTGAAGAATATCAGGATAATAGTATTGTACTTCAGCCAGTAATTGCTTAACTGAAATCGCCCCAATGGCGATATAAGGACTTAACCCGGATGTCCCTTTTATGCTTGGTATATCGCGATGTATTGAATAATGAGTACACTTCTCTTGTACAAAACGACTGGCTATGCCAAATAGACTCTCATCGTCAACAGGCCACTTTTGAGACGTGTTGTCGGTATTCAAACATTCTGGTGTTTGCCACTCAATTGAAGGGGTTGTTTGGGGAACCAACCTCCAAGGTTTGACTATGAACATCTGTTGCTCATAAATTTTTAGCCACGCCTTTTTAAACGGCGTGAAAACTTTAAACATCTCACTGTTTTTAGTCACCACCGTAGTGGGTTTAGCAATCACATCACCATCAAATAACCTTAAGTTAATGCCTATTGATCTACATTGCTCGTCTCTTAAAACCTCATTAATTTCATACTCTTTATTGGCAAAAATTTGTTCGATATCGTTCGCTACACAAAAGTACTTTAACAAAGCTGGTATTTCTGCATAAGTATCAGCTACTTCCACATGCAAGTTGATACCGAATTGGGCCAATTTCCTTCCCAAATAGTCCACTCTTCTCTTGATGAGATCAAACTGAATCGGTGCAGCACCGTGCTTACCAATCCATTGCCTCTCACAGACAAAAAAAAGCGCCGATTTGGCGCCGCTTTCAATTGCTTCAATTAACGCTTCATTGGCGAAGTACCTAAGATCCCGTCGAAACCAAAACAAGGCGCCCATTAAATGCCAAACCTCAGTTTTAACGCATTAGGGTATGGATTGAAGTACACCTGCTCAATCAAATAATCATTACTATGTACGGTTAAATGGTGTTTCAGTAAGGTGAGAGGAACATATAAAGGCACTATCCCTTCCCGGTACTGCTCAATCGCTTCACATAATTCCTGCTTCTCGATTTTAGATAACACATTCTTAAAATACCCTTGCAAATGACTGAGTGTATTAGCTTGGTTTTTGCGTGAAGCTGGCCTAGATAACCCTTTCATTAAATGACTTATATACTGCGCTTTTATCTCTTCAATATCCTGCCCTACCGCATTACCTAACAATCTGCCCAGTGCTTTATACGCTTCGTAATTATGGCTCATTAACAAATATTTATGTTTGGCATGAAAACGTGTCAGCTCATGCACCCCAACACAATCTAAATGCAACGTTTGCCAATGTTTATAGACATAGACACGCATGACAAAATTTTCTCTCAGGTGTGGGTCACTCAATCGTCCATTCTCTTCACACGGCAAATTCGGATTATGTTTCATTATTTGCGCTGCAAAAAAACCGATGCCTTCAGAAGAGTTCCCGGTACCAGCTTCATTGTATACTTTGACCCGCTCCATGCCGCAACTTGGACTTTTTGCACAAAACACAAACCCAGACAACTCTTTTGCCTGTTCAGTCGCAACTCGCTCTCCATATGCCGTCAAACTCTGCCCTACATCTCCGCTGCCATCTGGCCGGCACACCTTTATTGTGTCGCCTACACGGACTTGCCTTATTGTTGCTCTAGGGATTGACATTCCCACGGCAACTTCTGGGCAAAACTTCTTGTACTCAACATAGTTCCCTAATTCATCCATACAAAAGTTAGAGCGCTTGTGACCCGTGTCAAAGCGAACTTTTTCACCAGCAAGGCAAGCACTGATCCCTATTTGAATAGTTGACTCAAAAGCTTCCATAACCACCCCTTAATAAATCAGATTACCAATTGGGTTCAACAACTTGCTGAGCCCTTTATTAAAATGTAACGCACTATTAACCAGAGTAAAGCACAGGCAACCGTTTTCAGTGCGCGGCGTATGTGAATGTCGCCCGTCCAACCAAATAAAATCTCCTGCAACGTAGGTTCCAGACTCGTCTTCGAAGCTTCCATCTAATAATAGCGTTAACTCAAAGCCTGTATGAGTATGGTTCGGTATTTCCCCTCCAGGAGCTATTTGTAATAAGCTCGCCCTTAATTCCCCATCTTCTAAGTCTAGACGCGACCGAGACAGTTTTCCTACCTGAGAGAAGTCTGACCGCTCGATACTCGCAATCGCTCTGGGTACAATCACTTCTTTTGCTTGATATTGTAACGTTTGAGGGATGTATCTGTGTACCTGAGTGATCGAGTCATCAGACGTTATGTCACTCAGCATCTGAGCAAAATCTACGTCAGTGGTTAAATCACCGTCCAAATCATTATCAATTTGAACGAAATACCTTTCGCTGCTATCGTTTTCCAAGGCCTTCACTTGTTTGGCACAACAGGGACATAGCTCCAAATGCGCTGAAATAGCAATACTCAAAGACGCCGGTAATGTACCCTCGGAAAACTGTGTTAACATTTCTTGTGTAGGGTGATGCTTAATCATGACTATCTCCCATTTCCGCTCTTAATTTTTGTAAAGCGAGACGTAACCTCGATTTGACAGTCCCCACAGGAATGTTTAACTGCTCAGCCAGTTGTTCCTGCGACATTTCCTGAAAGTAAACCCCCTTTACAACTTCTTGTTGCGCCTTGGGTAAACAACTAATGTACTTCTGAATCTGCTTATCCTGTAGGTGGTCATTAAAACCATCATTGCTACATTCGCCTTCTTGCAAAGTCGGCCAAATGTCTTCGCTTATCTGATCTTCTTTTTTGCTTTTTATTTTTCGCAGTGCGTCAAACGATGCATTTCTCATAACCGTGTAGACCCACGTTGTCGCCGCCCCTTTGTCTTGACTATACAAATGTGCTTTTCGCCAAACTGACGTCATTGTGTCTTGAACTAGCTCCATCGCCATTGCTTCAGAACCATATTGCTTTATTCCAAATCGCTTTATTTTGGGTGCAAAGTATTTAAACAAGACCGCAAACGCGGTTTTGTCTCGTTGCTCTGCAACCTTAACTAATGCACTAGAAAGTGCTTTTGTAGGAGTATCTTCCATACTTTTAGTGTGTCCAGACTTTTGCGGTACAGCTGTACTCGATAACTGGCTAACCATAAACTATGCCTCGTTTGTGCTTATTAAAAGACAATACGTATATTATTACCAGAGCGATCACTTAGATTCGATTAAAACAGTATGAAGGAAATCAACAACTTGTTCAAAGTCTGTCACAGTTTTTATTTTTTCTTTTTGTCCATTCTCAAGCGGCAATAATTCCAACCATCGAGAAGCGACCCAAACCGGTGTATTAAAAGCTTGTTCTTTATAAAGTGAGCTAATATGTGGATGGTTTTTGAATGTTTCTTCTAACATTGTGGCCAATTTAATATGATGACAGCGCTTAGAATCTACATTGCTTCTCCAAAGCGGCCTTTTTTCAAAGGTCATATCTCCATAGCGAAGCTGAGTGCTATCCTCGACAACATTGGTAATGTTTACACTGGATAAAGCGCAAACATCGACAAGAAGGAAGCCGCTTTCATCTTGCGAAAAATCCACGATTTCAACATAAACACCTTCATATATTGCCTGTTTATTGGCTATATTGTCGGTATTACACAGCACAAATCCTGTTTCGCTTTTTAACGACTCTTTTACCATGCGAAGATATCTCTCTTCAAAAATTCGTAAGCGAGTATACCCTTCCGGCAGTAAAAAGATCGGGAGCGGGAAAATAGCACATTTCATTGGCAACGATTACATTAGATAACTTTGTAAATGATACGCTGCACAGGGACTATCAGATCAACTACATCATTTAAAGCCCCGATTACTCAACGCCATTGAAACTCCGTCATATTAATTTTATCATTTTTAAATACAATTCCTTCTTCTTGTAAGCGTCCTTTTTGTTCATTAAATTTTTCTGAGCCAGCAGGAAATGAGATCTTACCCTGACTATTTACCACTCGGTGCCAGGGCAATGTTGTACCTTCAGGAAGGTTTTTCAATAGCCGACCGACGGCCCTCGCTTGACGGGGTAACCCAGCTAAGTTAGCCAATTGGCCATAAGCCACAACTTTACCACTGGGAACACTGCCTATTAATGTAAACAGTAATTGCTTATGCTCATCTTCCATACACTTTCCCTAATTCTTGAAAATCAGACCATACTTTACGAGCTACGGGTCCATGGTGTTTATTATGTTGGCGAAATACATGGATCCCCGCAGTAAAAGAGTCTTGTCGATCAGTAATCGTAATGCGTTCTAGTAGTCCTGCATCTAATTCATTTTGGCAGTGGCTCAGGCTTATCATTGCGAAGCCTAACCCCGATAATAAAAATGACTTAATTGATGCGATATCATCGAGTTTCATTACATTTGTGCCGCGAACATAAGCAAGCCGCTCACTATCAAAATCAAAACCACTTTCGAACATAGCTAAGCATGGGTAATTGGCAAGCGCCTCATAAGGTAAGGCACAGGGCAGTAAACCTGCTTTTGCGACTAGTCCAAGCTTAAACTCCCCTACTGCTATCGAGTCTAAATCTCCTGTGGAATGAAACAAGTCAAACCACGGCCCAATACCTAAATCTGCATCGCCGCTGTTAACTTGTTCTAACGCGACAAACCGCTTGCCACTGGTAATGGCTATTTCGGTTTGAGTGTACTGCTTAAACACCGACGCAATAACTTGATTGTAAGCACTTTGATGGCATAGTGGTTCATAGCATATCGTTAACTTTGCTTCATTTCCTGCTGAAAATTCATTGGCCATGATTTGTAAATCATCTCTTATTCCAATTAACTTCGTAGACTCTTTATAAAATCGCTGGCCATGCTCCGTTAGGACCACGCGATAATTTTGCCTGTCGAACAACTTAAATCCCAATTGACTTTCAAGTCGTTTCATAGCCTGTGTGATCGCAGGCTGCGTTTTATATAGCTTTTGTGCCGCCTCGTTTAAGCTTCGAGAATGGGCCACAACGTGTAACATTTCAATATCACTGATCTTCATAATAAATATTTATATAAATTCAAATATTATATAATTTTTATTTTACCGTGCTTTTCTATATCGTGCACCACAATTATTAATACACTGAATTTAAGATGGAGTTTTACCATGCTAAGGTCCACCGCTATTACGATCGCCTTGTTTTTATTGCTCGGCTGCCAAGATGCCACAGAACAGAACTCACAAGCCGAGGTTATTAGACCGGTAAAATTAGTGACCGTGACTGACTCCCAGCAAGGGTTAGTTCGCAGCTTTCCTGCTGAGGTGGTTGCAAACCAAGGCTCTTATCTTGCATTTAGAGTCAATGGTGAATTGCTTGCATTTCCAGTTCTTGCTGGGCAGCATGTTGATAAAGGCCAGTTGCTAGCAAAACTTGACCCTGAGGATCTACAGTTACAATACGAGCAACGTAGTGCACAATTTGAATTGGCGCGTTCACAACTAGCACGGATAAAATCGCTCTTCGATAAATCAATCGCCACCAAGTCTGAATTTGACCAAGCGCTTGCCAACAAACAAGTCGCTGAGTCTGCGTTTAAAATTGCCAAAACCAATCTTGAAAACTCAGAATTGAGAGCGCCATTTAGTGGCACAATTGCTAAAGTGTTTGTTAAAAACTATGAAAGTGTGGTCGCCAAGCAAAACATCCTTCGTCTAGAAACCAGAGACATGATGGATGTGATCATACAAGTACCAGAAAAGTTGGTGGCTCGTGTTAATAAAGATCTAGATTATCACCCCAGTGTAGTTTTTGACGGCTATCCGTCTAAATCATATCAGCTGACCATTAAAGAGTGGGATACACAGGCAGATCCAGCGACGTTAAGTTACAAAGTCGTATTTACCCTACCAATACCTAAGGACTTTAATTTGCTTGCTGGCATGAGTGGTCATGTATATATAGATCACAGTAAAGTAACAAAGCTGCCTGCCAAAAAGCTGTTTGTTCCAGTTGAAGCCGTTTTTTCAAAGCAAACAGAGCAACTAGCCAACAATGCCTATGTATGGTTGTACAACGAACAAACTCAGACGATTGCTATGCATCCGGTCACTGTGGGTGATATGTATGACCAAGGTATAGAAATATTGTCAGGCCTTTCAAACACAGATATTGTCGTCGGTGCGGGTGTACACCATTTAAAACAAGGTTTAAGAGTACGACCTTGGGCTAAAGAACGAGGGCTATAACAATGAGCTTAGCTAAATGGTCAATTGAAAACAAAGTAATAAGTTGGATGTTTGCATTGCTGCTACTTTTGGCTGGCGCGATTTCCTATTTTGGTTTGGGCCAACTTGAAGACCCAGAATTTACCTTAAAAAAAGCCATGATAGTGACAATGTACCCAGGCGCTTCTCCACAACAAGTTGAAGAAGAGGTCACTTTTCCAATTGAGAATGCCATACAACAGCTCCCCTATGTTGATTACGTTACGTCGATTTCATCCGCAGGAAAATCACAAATATCCGTTGAGATGAAGAGCACCTACCGTAAGAATGACCTTAAACAAATTTGGGATGAACTGCGCCGTAAAGTTAATGATCTAACCCCTAGCCTACCACCAGGTGTTTACACACCTAAAGTTATTGATGATTTTGCAGATGTATATGGGGTTATGTATGCGGTTACAGGAGATGGGTACTCCTACGATGAACTCAAAGACTATGTTGATTATCTAAAGCGTGAACTTGTATTGGTTAAAGGAGTGAGTAAAATCACTGTAGCAGGAGAACAACAAGCTCAAGTAGTTGTGGAAATTGCGACACATAAGTTGTCTCAACTCGGTATTGCCCCTTCTCGTATATTCTCACTTTTAGAAGCGCAAAACAGCGTTTCAAATGCTGGAAAAATAAGAGTTGGCGCCGAGTCTATTCGCCTCCATCCAACGGGTGAGTTCCAAGATGTCACAGAACTAGAACATTTGTTGATATCCAAACCTGGCGCAAAAGAGCTTATATATTTAGGTGACGTTGCCAGCGTGAGTCGTGAATATGCAGAAATTCCGCAGCACATTACACGATTTAATGAACAGCGAGCTCTACTCGTAGGTGTCTCTTTTAGCTCTGGTGTAAATGTTGTCGATATTGGTCAAGCAATGGAGGCACACCTTGCTTCACTAGAATATCAGCGACCACATGGCATCGAAATTAATGTGGTATACCACCAACCTAATGAAGTACAAAAATCAGTTGATGGATTTATAATCAGCCTTATCGAAGCCGTGGCAATCGTTATTGTGGTCTTATTGCTGTTTATGGGTGTAAAAAGTGGCTTATTAATCGGTGCGGTATTGCTTCTGACGGTCCTTGGTACTTTCATTTTTATGAAGTTATTTGCAATTGATCTACAGCGTATTTCTCTGGGTGCACTCATTATCGCTTTGGGTATGCTGGTCGATAACGCCATTGTTGTGACTGAAGGAATTTTGATCAATTTAAAACGTGGTCAAACTAAGCTACGAGCAGCCATCAATATTGTGGAGCAAACAAAGTGGCCTTTATTAGGCGCAACGGTTATTGGCATTACCGCTTTCGCTCCTATTGGTCTAAGTAGTGATGCTAGTGGCGAATTTGCAGGCTCTTTGTTTTGGGTGCTACTTATTTCATTATTGTTAAGCTGGGTTACTGCGATTACATTGACGCCATTTTTTGCTGATTTACTTTTTAAGGAGACGATTGCAAGTAAAGAAGTACAACAGCAAGACCCATATCAAGGCATGATATTCACGCTTTATAAAGCTCTACTGAGCACCGCTTTGAAATACAGGCTATCTACAGTTATGATCATGATTGCGTTACTCGGTCTGTCTTTGTTTGGATTTAAGTCAGTTAAACAATCATTTTTTCCGTCATCGAACACCCCTATGTTTTACGTAGACTATTGGCATTATCAAGGCGCTGACATTCGTAGTACAGCTGATAATCTTGCTAAAATAGAACGATTTTTGCAAAATGACGATTTAGTGCTGGAAGTTACCTCAACAATTGGGCAAGGCGCCCCACGATTCATGTTAACGTATTCTCCTGAGCAACAATATGACGCATACGGACAACTCATTGTCCGTGTTAAAAACCGTGAAGCGGTCACCAATATGATTGCGAAGTTAAGAGAGTTTGAAAAACAGCATGTCTTAACTGGCACGTTAAACATCAAACGTATGGAGATAGGTCCTTCCACCAAAGCAAAAATTGAAGCTCGCTTCTCAGGCCCTGATCCTGTTATCCTTCGTCGGTTATCTGCACAAGCTCAAATAATGCTCGCTAAAGACCCTAAGGCGTTTAATATTCGAGACGATTGGCGTCAAAGAACCAAAGTAATCCGTCCTGAATTTAATGAGCAGAAAGCACGTCGATTAGGCATAAGTAAATCAGACCTTGATCAATTACTGCTTACCAGTGTGTCTGGTAATAAAGTTGGCCTGTATAGAGATGGTACACAATTGTTGCCCATCGTCGCGCGCTCTCCCGAAGAAGAGCGTAAGAATATAGAAAACCTCAGTGATTTACAGATCTTTAGCCCGTTACTCAATGTATACATTCCGATAACCCAAATCGTCGACGATTTTAATGTGCTCTGGGAAGACCCACTGATCATGCGGCGGGATAGAAAACGCACGATTACCGTTATGGCAGATCATAATGTTATTGGTGATGAAACACCTGCAAAACTATTTAACCGCGTGCGCAATGACATTGAAGCAATTGAACTCCCTAATGGCTATGAAATGAGCTGGGGCGGCGAATTTGAATCATCGTCAAAAGCAAAAACGGCTATTTTTGGTTCATTACCTATCGGATACTTGGCGATGTTCATGATCACCGTATTGCTGTTTAACTCGGTTAAAAAGCCATTAGTTATATGGTCAACTGTGCCACTTGCGGTTATCGGTGTAACAGCAGGGCTAGTCTCACTCAACGCGCCATTCAGTTTTATGGCACTGCTTGGGCTATTAAGTTTATCTGGTATGTTAATTAAAAATGGTATCGTGCTTGTTGATCAAATCAACCTAGAATTGCAAGAAGGCAAGCCACCTTACATGGCCGTATTTGACTCTGGTGTCAGTAGAGTTCGACCAGTCTCCATGGCGGCAATTACGACCATTTTAGGGATGATCCCACTATTATTTGATGTGTTCTTCAAGTCTATGGCGGTCACAATTATGTTTGGACTTGGCTTTGCAACAATATTAACTCTCGTATTTGTGCCTGTTATGTATTGTCTATTATTTGGCATTAAACACGAAGCGAGTACGTCTTAGTTCTTCCCATAAACCAATAAAAGGCCCTTTTGGGCCTTTTATTATTTCTTCAGTGATAGTGTGCCACCTTTGCGTTTAACTGGCTTGTTTGTCGTTGACACCTTATTATTCGTTCTTTTAGGTTTAGGCGTGCTTTTCTCAACTTTATGCTGCGCTTTTACGTCATTTCGCTGCGATGCTCGCTGTGGCTTTGAATGTTCTTCACGATTAACTCCTTTTCTATCAGCTTGCTCTTTATCGTGAACGTTTGGCTTTCTTTCCGGCCTTTTATTTGGGTCAATTGAGCCCTCTTCCGTTTTAGCTGACGATTCAATAGAGCTATTTATTTCATTCATTTCTTTTTGCGTTAAATGACGCCACTGACCCGGTTTGAGACCCTCCATTCTTACGTTCATAATACGTACACGCTTTAACGTTTCAACTTCATAGCCTAAATATTCGCACATACGTCGGATCTGACGATTCAACCCTTGAGTTAGCACAATCACAAACTCTTTATTCGACGTTTGTTTCACCTGACACTTTTTGGTGACTGTGTCTAAAATTGGAATTCCACCAGCCATTCGTTCAATAAACCGTTTATTAATTGGTCTATCAACAGTAACCACGTATTCTTTTTCGTGATTATTCCCTGCTCGCAAAATTTTGTTGACGATATCACCTTCGTTCGTCAGAAAAATGAGCCCCTCAGAAGGCCTGTCTAATCGACCGATTGGAAAAATGCGCTCAGGATAGTCGATAGCGCTAACAATATTACTTCTAATTTTGCGTTCTGTCGTGCACGTGACCCCAACAGGCTTATTGTACGCAATATATACACATTTAGGCTTCGCTTTTAGAGGCTTACCGTCTACAGTAATTGTATCAGAATCACTCACCTTTACGCCCATTTCAGGTAGCGCATTATTGACCCTAACTCGGCCTGACTCTATAAGTTTGTCAGCTTCTCGACGAGAACAGAATCCCGTTTCGCTTATATATTTATTTAGGCGGGTTAATTGCGTCACTTGTTACTCTTACCTGAAGAAAAAACCGTATTCTAAACTAACCGTTGTTAAATTTCTTATTTTTCTGCACTTCGCTGTAACTGAGTTAAATTAAAGTCATACGTCAACTTTTTCGCCCCAATCAAGCTCATTGCTTTGTAATCAATCAATGACCAGTCTGGGCTATGTACTATCCATCTGAAGTCGTCTAAGTTTTTGCGGCTAATTACACCCAGTTTAAAACTTAACATGGTGTTTGTTTGCCAAAATGGGTGGCTATGATAATGGTCACGTAGAGTAACGAGTGCCCATCCTCCCATCATAAAATGGCCACCAATTGTTGCGCTCATATCGCCATTATCTACAAGCTCAATGGCATCACCTAGCCAATCAAAACCTCCGATGGAAACTTTGTGAGGTATTTTCGAAGACTTAACCCCAGTAAGAGCTCCCATTGCCATTAGATCTGAGGCAGTCCAAATTAAATTCGTATCTGGATAGCGTGATAATAGTCGCTTGGTTTTATCATACGCTTGTTCTTTGGACCAACTTGCATGAACCTGTTGGTGTAACTTAACGCCTTGTTCATTAAAATAATCGATTACGCCTTGACTTCGCACATCAGATTCAGAACCATAATGACCATTAATTACGATAGCTTTAATCTTTTTTATGTGTATATCACTATCTAGCACGAGCGCTTCTGCAAGCCTGCTTCCCGCATCATAATTATCATGAAACACCTCTCCGAGCCATGTTGGGTAACGTTCATGAGGGTTTCCTATTGCATGCCTTTCAGGACCAGTAATTGTCTGCTCTAATGTAATAAAATTAATTCCATATTTATCTAACAGCTCTAATGTCGCCTCAGCACCTCTAGGATAATTCATGAGAATGACATAGTCTGGTGTCGCACGATAATTTAAATATTTTTTCAATTCCGCCAATTGAATATGGCGATTCCCTTCTCCGTAAATCGTATCAATTTTAACATTAAGTTGTGCGGCAGCCTGCTCAGTAATCGTTTGAACTTTATGCCAAAATGGCTCTCCAGCGACCGATGGGTTAACGAACAATACCGAAAACTCACTTTTAGCAGCCCCTTCTAGAGGTACCATCAACACACCAATTAACCACAGTGATAATCTAACTCTAAACATAATCTGCCTCCTTACTGCGCAAACACAGCCTCTTCAATAGATACTCTAGTGGCCCTTGTTTGAAAAAGCGAAAGTAAAGCGGCGCAATAAGCAATTGAAAAAGAGACAAAAGTAGAGCGATAGCCATGTATTCCATACGATTGTATTGTTCATATCCGTTAGGCATAACCCAATAGAAGAATGACACCATCAGTACTGATTGAAATACATAAAGTGTCAAAGCCATGCGTCCCACCGCTTGAAGCCAAGAAAACTGAAAACCCTTACGGCTCATTTTCACCACACAGTGAATAATTAATAAAGCCCCCGCAAACGCGTTGACCCAAATAAGACTATCTACTAACACCGACAAAGAGTTAATGTCCAGAACCTTAAGATAAATCGTACCTACGGACAGCAAAGCTGTTGCGGTAATAACTAATGGCTTTGCGTTATTTGATAAGCCATGTTTAAAAATCCCCTGTTTATAACAGTAAATTCCCGCAATCATCAAGCCCGCACTATACCAAAGTGTGATCAGCGGCATGATAAGCAACATAATTGAATAATACACACCATTATGTCCAAAATGTGACACGACATCTCTTGGCAAATTATCTACTATTTCATAAAACTCGCTACTCCCTCTAATAATGGGATCTGCCACATCTATAGATCCCAATACAAGCATCATTGAAACACCAAACAAGCCAAAACCACAGCCATGTCTAATTAGCCGAGATGGCCCTGCACCTATATACTTTAATGCGATAAACCCGGCCAAACCATAACTGACCAAAATGTCACCAGGCCAAAGAATATAACCGTGGAGTAGGCCTATTGTCACGATCCAAAAAAGCCGGTCTTTAATTTGCTTATCACTGCCATTTTTATCCATTTGCAAACACAAGGCAGCGCCAAATAATAAGCAAAACAAACTTCGAAATCGGCCGTCAAGTAGCAGTGCATTGATCCAATCAATAACAGAATCTGATAAAGGCACTACAGGTAGATTAACATAGCCCACTTCAAACATTGAGAAGTAGTAAATATTCAAAAATAATAACCCAAGTACTGCAATACCTCGGTTTATATCTAGTGTTGCAATACGCGCCATGCTCACACTCTATCTTTATACATATCAGCCCAACTAATCGCTGAAGCGTGAAAATCTGGTAAGCAAGTATCTTCCAAGTTAAGTAAGGTACACGCCTCTTGCAAATGCCACCAACTTCCCGATTCATACGCTTTAACTACATTCAGTATGTAATAAAGAATATTGGGCTCACCGATTAGCGCATCCCTAAGCGCCTCGGGAAACGGTAAGCGATTAATAACTTGTGTCATTGGCTTATCCAATATCGCATCGAGTAACGAAAATAAGCCAGTTAAAAAACTCATGCCGGCCATATTAGGACTTAGTTTTCTCGCGATTAACTCACAAAACCGCGATCTAACAATACTCAGCCGAGTTAGCTCTGTTGGCTTACCTTCTGCGATATGTGCAGTCATAATCAGTCCCACAAACTTCTTCGTTCGTTCATTACCTAAATACACTAATGCTTGTTTAAGAGACTCTATTTTGTTTTTTATAGGAAACACCCCTGAGTTTAATAAACGAAGTAATTTGTATGCTAACGCTGTATCTTGTGCAAATAATTCAGCCACCCGTACCATATTCATATGAGGTTTAAGCACCTCTGCATAAATCAACATTGCAACAGCATAGTTAATTTCAATGTCATTCTGTTCTATGACTTTCGGTTTTGCGAAAAAGTATCCTTGAAAAAAATGAAAACCCATAGCATATGCTTGCTTAAACTCCTCTTCCGTTTCAACCTTTTCCGCCAGTAACTTCATATTCTTTCGACGTTTAAAGTTATTAACCAAAGGTTCAATGCTTGATAAAGGGCTTTGCATAATATCAAACTTAACGAGTCTTACCAGTTTAAGAAAAGGTTCCCAATCTTTGGTGTACTCGAAGTCATCAAGCGCCAAACGATAGTCACTGTGGAAAAGCGTTCTTACTAATTCATAATTTTCAGCTGTTGGTTCTATCGTTTCTAGCAGCTCCAAGATAACGTCGTGCGCAGGTAAAAATTGCGCCAACTCCTGCGTTAAAGAGTCTGGACCTATATTAATGAGCGCTTTTTTACCTGATGTAAGATAACGCGTTCCAAGATTGAGTTGGTTATCCATGATCAATTTTGCGGTTGCAGCATCATCACTCACATTAGGAAAGCTATTACTCGTCCCATCTCTAAATAACAGCTCGTATGCAACAACCTGTTTTTTTCGATTAAAAATAGCTTGCCTAGCTACAAATACCTTCAAATGGTGGCTCCTTGCTGATCACTACCCAGGAGATAGTACTTTGGTTTGCAATGATACACTTATTTTAACCATAAATGATTAAAAATCATATAGAACAAAGAGATTACTAAAATTACCCTCGCATAAATATAGCAGCCAAATGACAAAAAGCAGGCCATAGGCCTGCTTTTTAAAGATATACTTACTGAATTTTACGTAGTGGAATAAAGTAAATTAATATAATCTTTCGCTACATTATGCCATTCAAAACGCTGTGTTCGTGCACACTCGCGTATTTGGTTGTATTTTTCATTATCCTCATCATACATTGCCAGTGTTGAAGTAAACGTACTAATTAATGCACTTTGTTGTTTATCCAAGTCTTCCCCTTCAAATACAAAACCACTTTCACAATGAACGACTGTATCGCTGAGACCACCCACTTTGTGCACCAAACAGGGTTGTCCTGCCCGCATTGCCAGCATTTGGCTAATGCCACATGGTTCAAACGAGCTTGGCATCAAAAACAAATCTCCGAGTTCATAAAGCATATCTCCTAAATGCTGCCCATATCCATTTAAAAACAGTAAATTCTCGTTTCGAGCCATCACTTGAGTAAAAGTAAACTCTAAGTTAGTATCGCCAGAGCCCAAAACTATGATTCGTCCCCCTATTTTAGCAGCGATACTTGAGAGTTCATCCAATAAAACCCCAGTGTTTACCTCCTGCCTCAAAAGTAATGCTTTTTGATCTGTCAATCTCCCGACACTCGTGACAACAGGCCCTTGCTCTTGAACTTCTCGCCACTGCTTGATCCGCTGATGCGCAAGATAGTGGTTAGAAGACAATTGCGGCAAGCTTGCCATCCACTCAAACAAAAGTGCTTCACTCGCATTGAGAAACGTCGTTTGATCACCTTTTGAGTCTTGCTTATGAGGGTATTCACATCCATTTAAGATCCCGACCAACTTCCCATAGCGGTTGGCTATCTGCATATCATGCTCTAGTCCCTCCCCACCAAAGAAACCTCTGTCAGGTTCACTACTACGCAATACTTCATTACTATAATTAGGTGAAACAACATGCACTTTATCGCACAATGTGATTGCACTGCGCATTGGATTAAAGCAATGAGGGTACTGATGATCGCACAGCATTTGTCCATCATAACTTAATGTAGGAAACCAAGCCTCTAGGCTCGACTCATCATGCTTAAACGGCCTGATCCCCTGTAATGCCAAATTATGCACCGTATAAATAGTTCTTAATGTCTTCAATCGAACAAAACGAGGGCTAAACTCTTTCAAGACTGCAACACATGCTGCATGCCAATCATGTAGATGCAATACATCGAGTTTCTGGAATAGACCATGCTCTATCGCTTCACTTACGGCAGCACTAAAAAAAGCAAACTTGCTCGCATCAGTTGCAAATGGACGTTGCTCATCATCATTACAATAAATTGACCCACCATGAGCACTAAAGAGGGAGTGGGAAATAACATATTGTATTACCCCCTCGCCTCGCTCGACTTCCCATAAAGTCGCAGTTTCCAAGTGTTGCCTAAATGGTACTGCGATATCACCTACAAAAGTTCTATTTAGATCATTTTGACCATAATCAGGCACAACTACTAGTGCTTCAACTTCGTGCTTTGCTAATGCGTAAGGGATATCTCGAATAACATCGGCTACCCCTCCCACTTTACATTTTGGTAAGCGGTCATTCTCCGCTGCAACCATTAATACCCGCATATTTCGCCTTACTACGCTGTTTTAAGCTTGGACGCTTCTTGTTCTTTATGCTGACTATACGCCACTAGCATTTCTCGTGTTACCAATACTATACCTTTATTAGACACACGGAAGCCATTTTTGCGATCTTCGTCCGCATCAAAACCTAATACTAACCCTTCAGGTAGATGACACCCTCGGTCTACAATAGCATTACGAATTTTACAATGTCTCTCAACTATCGCGCCAGGTAATAGCACTGCACCTTCAATTTCGCAAAATGAATGCACGTGAACATTAGAGAACAACAACGATTTCCTAACCACTGACCCTGAAATAATACAACCACCAGATACCGTCGAGTCTACAGCCATACCTCTGCGTTCTTCATCATCGAATATAAATTTCGCCGGTGGCAATTGCTCTTGGTAAGTCCAAATTGGCCATGTCGGATCATACAAGTCTAATTGAGGCTCTGGTGACACCAACTCCATATTGGCTTCCCAAAATGAATCTATAGTACCCACATCACGCCAATAGGGTTGTCCTTCATGACTAGGATCTCTAAACGGAAATGCAAAAACATTATGTTCTTCAATAATAGCGGGAATAATATCATGTCCAAAGTCGCGACCAGAACCTTCTCTTTCAGCATCTTGCTTTAATTGCTCAAATAAAAATTCCGTATTGAACACATAGTTCCCCATTGAAGCTAAACATATACCCTCTTTGCCCGGTATCGATGATGGCTCAGCAGGTTTTTCATCAAACCTTCTAACACGCTTATCTTTGTCCACTGTCATAACACCGAACGTGTTGGCAGCTTCTTCACATTCAACTTCAATACAACACACCGTCATATCTGCACCGGTTTCAACATGCTTCGCTAACAGCGCACCATAATCCATTCTATAAACATGATCGCCTGATAAGATCATCACATACTTCGGTAGCTCATGACGAATAATATCCATATTTTGAAATACGGCGTCCGCAGTACCGCAGTACCACTCATCTCCATATCGCTGTGATGCGGGCAATATCTCAACAGACTCTCCCAATTCTTTTTTGAAGTGGCCCCAGGCTCTATTTACATGACGTATCAAAGAGTGCGACTTGTATTGAGTTGCAATACCCACTCTACGGATCCCTGAGTTGATACAATTTGACAGAGGGAAATCAATAATTCTGTGCTTACCACCAAAATAAACCGCTGGTTTAGCGCGCCAATTTGTCAGCTCATGCAAACGTGAACCTCGGCCACCAGCCAAAATAAGGGCGTATGTCTCTCTTGTTAAACTACTTATGTAGCGGTTTGCGTAACTAGGCATTCATCTTCTCCATATATCCTTGCAGGGCTATTGCATTGGCTCAAGTCGCCAAATTTCATTACTATATTGTGAAATTGTTCGGTCACTAGAAAAGTTTCCACTGGCCGCCGTATTTAAAATACTAATTCGTGTCCACGTTTTACTATCTTGATACGTTTTAGATGCGAGGTTTTGTGCATCTACGTAACTTGCAAAGTCATGTGCGACAAGCCAAGGATCGGTAGAACATTTAATGGCATTTATCACATCGTCAAATATATGTGGTTCAAACAAGTTAAAATGACCACTTTCAAGTAATGCAATGACTCGTTTTAAGTTTTCATCTTCAGCAATAATTGAAACGGGGTCATAATTACTGCGGATCTGATCAGTGTGTTCTGCTTGTGCACCAAATAAGAAAAAGTTATCTGCACCAACTTGCTCTCTAATTTCAATATTTGCCCCATCTAAGGTGCCTATTGTTATCGCGCCATTCATCATGAACTTCATGTTACCTGTGCCAGAAGCTTCTTTGCCCGCAGTTGATATTTGCTCAGATAAATCCGTTGCCGCACAAATTGTTTCCATTGCGGTAACGTTATAGTTGGGGATAAATGCCACTCGTAACAGTCCAGCTGCACGCTTATCCTGATTAACGACATCAGCTACATTGTTAATGAGCTTAATAACTTTCTTCGCCATGTAATACCCAGGCGCAGCTTTCCCACCAATTAATACACAACGTGGAGTAAAGCCTTCTACATCACCTCTACAAATTCGGTCATATAAGTGGATCACATGTAATACATTGAGAAGTTGCCGCTTATATTCATGTATGCGCTTAACTTGAACATCAAACATCATCGTCGGATCAAACTCAACACCACAGCGCGCTTTTACTAAAGCACTTAGCCTTTCCTTATTTTGATACTTAACTTGTTGCCACTGCTTATGAAAGGTTTTGTCATCGTAGTAACGTCTCACTTTCTCAATTTGACTAAAATCAGCAACCCATTCATCACCTATTTTACTCGTGATTAACTCACTTAAAGCTGGGTTACAATGAGCCAACCAACGCCTAGGTGTGACGCCATTTGTTTTATTATTAAATTTGCCAGGCCATAATTCATAAAATGTTTTAAATAAGCCAGCCTTAAGCAATTGCGTATGGAGTGCAGCGACCCCATTTATCGAGTAACTTCCAACAATTGCTAAATACGCCATACGAACCTGTGGCACATCCCCTTCTTCTATTAAAGATAGCTCTCTTTGCTTATCTATATCACCAGGCCACTGCAATGCGACCTCAGCTAAAAACCTAGCATTAATTTCGTAAATAATTTCAAGTAATCTAGGTAATAATTTGCTAAATAAAGGCACTGACCAACGTTCTAACGCCTCTGGTAATAGCGTATGGTTAGTATATGCCATGGTACTTGTAGTAATGGACCAAGCTTTATCCCAGTCAATATCATATTCATCAACCAATAAACGCATCAACTCGGCAACAGCAATACTCGGATGCGTATCGTTTAATTGAAACACATGGTATTTCGCGAAATCTGAAAACTCCGCACCATACTGGCCTACCCATTTATTAAGTATGTCTTGTAAACTCGCACTTGATAAAAAGTACTGTTGACGTAAACGTAATTCTTTGCCGTTCTCACTACTGTCATTAGGATACAAAACCATGGTGATCTGTTCAGCCATATTTTTACGGGCCACAGCTTCAGAATAACTACCCGCATTAAACTCATTTAAGTCAAATTCATCTGTTGCTTCCGATTTCCATAACCGTAATGTGTTAACAACCCCATTTTTATAACCAGGGATAGGCACATCGTACGGCACTGCGAGTACATCTTGAGTGTCTACCCAGCAACGAACATTTCGCCCTTGCTTACTCTTATAACTGTCAACTCGACCAAAAAACTTAACTCTAGAAGCTTGATCAGGCGCACTCAACTCCCAAGGATGCCCCTCTCTTAACCAATTATCAGGCTGTTCAATCTGATGCCCCTTTTCAATACTTTGGTTAAACATGCCATACTCATATCGAATCCCATATCCTATTACGGGTAACGCAAGACTCGCGCAACTATCTAAAAAACAAGCTGCTAAGCGACCTAACCCGCCATTGCCAAGTCCGGCATCATGCTCAGCCTCAGCAACAATTTCTAGCTCGCTGCAATATTGCTTAAGTGCAAGCGCCGTGGACTCTTGTAGATCTAAATTAAGTACCGCATTACCCAGCGCTCTCCCCATTAAAAATTCAAGAGATAAGTACGCTGCTTTACGTGTTTTTTTTGACGTTAGATGCAAATTAGTTGCCCTACATCGAGCAACCATGCGGTCTTTAATTGTCAATGCCAAGGCATGGTAGAGATACAGTTGTGACTCACCCACTCGGTCGCGGCCTAAGGTATAATAGAAATGACGTGTTAAATCATCGTTCAATGTACTTTCATCTAACTTAGGTGCATCTTGCCAGTGTTTTACGACGCATACATTTGTGCCTTTATTAGCCATGTATGTTTCCCTCTTTTAGCGATGTAAATACCCAACTTGATTGGGCTGAGATTGTGCACATACTTTGTGCATTATCATATTTGGCTGAATCACAACTACTTAATGCAAGTTGCCAATGTTTTGAAAACGGTGCGCTGGGTAATCTTGCGTCTAAACAAGCATCATGCGCATTAAATACAATAAACAATGCCTCCTCTAATTGGCGATCTTGAATTGAATATAAAAGCCACTTTCGCCCTTCGCTATGCCAATCAGACTCCTTCATTTGTTCGCCATTTTCATCAAGCCAACTTACCGAGAATCGACTATCATCAGAGTGAACATAGAAAGGATGTTGAAAAACACTAAATTGTTTTCTAATCGCCAATAAATCTTGAATAAAGAACGTCAATTCATGATCCTGCTGAGATGATTTCCACGCTAACCAGTTCGTTCGATTATCTTGGCAATAAGCATTGTTATTACCGCCTTGAGAATGAGAAAATTCAGTACCAGCTGCAAGCATTGGCACCCCTTTAGATAAAAGTAGCGTGGCCAATGCATTTTTTTGCATTTTTAGCCTTAAGCTACTTATTTTCATATCGGTAGAAAATCCCTCAGCACCGCAATTGAACGAATAATTCTCACTATGTCCGTCTCGATTCACTTCGCCATTAGCGAGGTTATGCTTATTTTCGTAACTCACCCAATCCGCTAACGTGTATCCATCATGACTCGTTACAAAGTTTATTGAGTTTAAAGGACCCCGCCGATTGTGTTCAAATATGTCATTTGAGCCATGTACACGCTTAGCTAATTCAGGCAACACACCTTCGTCTTGGCGCCAAAAACGCCTAACAGTATCCCTATATTTATCATTCCATTCTCGCCATGGTGGCAAAAAAGCCCCTAACTGATACCCTCCAGGACCAATATCCCAAGGCTCAGCAATGAGCTTTGCACTACTCAAAACAGGATCTTGTAACACCGCATGCATAAATGCATGTCGTGCATTAAAACCATGTTCTGTGCGTGCTAAAATGGTGGCTAAGTCAAATCTAAACCCATCGACGCCCATTACTTCGACCCAATATCGCAAACTATCTAAAACCAATCGTAATGTTTGTGGATCGTCAATGTTGAGAGTATTTCCGCACCCGGTGTCATTAATATATACACTGGGCTCCCCTAATACATGTCGATAGTACCCAAGATTATTTAACCCCTTTAATGACAAAGTCGGACCATCAATTCCAGCTTCTGCAGTATGGTTGAAAACCACATCTAAGATGACTTCAATTCCAACCTCATGTAAGGTCGCCATCATACGTTGGAACTCAGTTATATCATTGTCTACCAAGTAAGACTTATGAGGTGTGAAATAACTTAGCGTGTTATAGCCCCAGTAGTTCCGCAGCCCTTTTGTGATAAGAAATTGCTCACTCACAAATGCATGCACAGGCAATAACTCTAGCGTTGTTATCCCTAGACGTTTGATATGACGTATAAATGCTGGGTCTGAGAGTCCTAAAAATTTACCTCGAAATGCAGGGTTAACGTCAGGGTGCTTAAAGGTTGCGCCTTTAACATGACACTCATAAATAACCGTTTTTGACCATGCATGATTTGGTCGCTCTTCCACATACTTAGATATATTGCTCACTTTAGATTTAGGCATATCAATGGCGTTATCCAAAGTACTCAATGTCCCTACTGGCATATGACAGAAATGCCGTTCACTCCACATAAATTCCCCAAAGAAGTCTTTACTATATGGGTCCATCAGTAATTTATGTACGTTAAATAATCTCCCTGTATTCGGGTCATAATCACCATCCACGCGATATCCATAGAGGGTATTTTCTCTCAATGGCTCAACAAATACGCTCCAACTGCCTCCCTCATGCAAATACATCTCGATCATTGCAATTTGCGAGTGACCACTTGTATCAAAAAGACACAAATAAACTTGGGTAGCATACGGCGCAAACACCGCAAAATTTACGCCAGATTCTTTTACTACACTACCAAAACGCACACAGTTGCCACGACATGAATTTAACATTGGTTAACCCGTAATTCGCTTTAAGTACACAGTGGCTAAAGGAGGAATTGTAAGCACAATACTATTGTCGAAGCCATGCGCAGGGGTTGACGTTGATTCAATTAATTGCTGTTTCGCTGCAACAGCCTTCACGCCAGAGCCATGCAGGTTTTCATCATCTGTATTTAAGATAACTTCATACACACCTCGCTGCGGTACGCCAACTCTGTACTGGTGAAACACTTGAGGGGTAAAGTGACTAATGACCACAATAAGATCATCTTTAGAATGACCATATCTGGCAAAGCTAAAGATACTTTGCTCCGCATTATCACCATCAATCCACTGAAAGCCCGCTGGTGAGTTATCGCATTCATGCAATGCGCTTTGTTTTTTATAGACGTGATTTAATAATTTGACCGTTGCTTGTATTCCCGAATGAGCTGCTGAATCAAGTAATTGCCAATCTAAGCCTTGATTGTGATCCCATTCTGACCGAGGTGCCAATTCACTCCCCATAAACAACAGCTTTTTACCCGGATGTGCATACATAAAACCGTAATACGCTCTCAATGTTGCAAACTGTTGCCAATCATCTCCGGGCATTTTACTCAACAATGCCCCTTTGCGATGAACGACTTCATCATGACTAAGTGGCAAGATATAGTTTTCAGAATAAGCGTACGCCATAGAGAATGTCATTTCATGATGATGATAACGGCGATGAATGGGGTCGCGACTGACATAATTTAAACTGTCATTCATCCACCCCATATTCCACTTGAACCCGAAGCCTAACCCGTTATTGTTAACACTATTGGTGACGCCTGGCCATGCTGTTGACTCTTCTGCAACCATCATAATATTTGGGTTGTGTCCGTAACATCGACTATTTACGTCTTGAATACATGCAATTGCGCCTAGATTTTCACGTCCGCCATGTTTATTTGCAATCCATTCACCATCATTACGACTGTAGTCTAAGTAAAGCATTGATGCGACAGCATCCACCCGTAACCCATCGAGGTTAAACTCGCTAAGCCAATACATCGCATTTGCAAGCAGGAAGCTCTTTACTTCTGGTCGATCGTAATTATAAATATAGGTATTCCAGTCTGGGTGGAAACCTTGCCTAACGTCAGCATGCTCGTATAAATGTGTGCCATCAAATTTATGTAAACCGTGTGGATCTGAAGGAAAGTGCCCTGGCACCCAGTCGATTAAAAGCCCTAGATTTTCATCTTCACACCGTTCAACAAAGTAAACGAAATCATCGTAACTCCCAAAACGGCTTGTCGGCGAGAATAAACCAACTGGTTGATAGCCCCATGACCCATCGAAAGGGTATTCACTCACAGGCATTAACTGCAAATGTGTAAAGCCTAAGTTCTTTACATAAGGAAGCAAATCATCCGCTAATTCGCGATAGGTTAAAAAGCGATTACCCTCTTCAGCGCGGCGTTTCCATGAACCAAGCTGCACTTCATAAATGCTAATAGGGGCGTCAATTTTATTCCGTTTAGCTCTGCTGTTTAACTGCTTAGATGAAGGTTTTTTTCTTACGGTCAAAGGCTGTATCACAGAGGCGGTACCTGGCGCTTGTTGCATCTTAAAAGCAAAAGGGTCCGCTCTATCATTCACATTCCCGTAACTGTCAACAACGGAATACTTGTATATTTGCCCTGCGTTCAGTGCTGGTATAAACAATTCCCAAATACCACTGGCTGGATGCTTACGCATGAAATGCTCTGTTCGCTGCCAACAATTAAACTCGCCAATGACCGAAATACTTTGTGCATTCGGAGCCCACACAGCAAATCGTACACCACTTACATTTTCATGAGAGACAAAATGGGCGCCAAGATGGCGATATGCATGCTCCAGTGTCCCCTCATTAAATAAGTACAATACACTGTCACTTAAGCTACTACCGAAACGATAGACATCGTCTTTTAAAACTGTTTGGTCTGCATATGCCACATCTAGCTTGTACGGAATTGGCAGATCATCTTTATTCACTCTTACTAAAAATAAATCACTGTTCACATAACGTTTAAATACGGATTTATGGTTTTTTCCTACTAACGAAACGTGCTTCGCACTCGGCAAATAAACGCGTACTTCGTACTCTGTATCACTGAGTTTATGCGCTCCTAAAAACGAGAATGGGTCACCAAATACCCCTGCTTGGAGTGCTGCCAGCTGCGCTGAATAGTCATGTATCTTATTGGTTGGTTTTAATATGCTATTCATGACCTGTCCTAATATCCGTTAAATTTTTAATGAAATGGGCGTGTTCCGCAAAAATATCGTCAATTGAATGCGTCAAACGTCTTCGCCAATTAGGGTACTCTTTATCTGTGCCTGGTATATTTACTGGTAATGATTGAAAATCTAAATCATCGAGTTGAAGGCAAAGGAGTTTAGATGGTGAACTTGCCAATACAATCAGTAACGCCTGATAAATCGCACCCGACTCACTACTTTGCGTCAGACCATTTTTGCCATGTTCTGATAGCCAGGTTAACAATCGTTGCCGCTCAACACTTCGTTTCTGTTGCTCGGTACCGAATTCACGCTCTGTGATCAAATTGTAAGTGTACTTAAGTTGCAAATCATCACCGTACCACCAGCCCTTAAATGGAGGAACATCATGATTAGCAACCATCAAAATCGTATCTTCACGCAAACAATCACGTGGTACAAAGTTTCCATGATGGTCTTTTTCAAAATAGAAAAGAATATTTCCAAATAATGACGCTTCTTTCATTGAAGTAACCACCTCTGGCGGCACAACCCCGAGGTCTTCTCCAATGATCATGCTCTGAGCAATATTTGACTCGATTTTCAATATCGCCATTAAATGTTCAAAGGGGTAATAAACATAACAACCACTTTGTTCCTGCTCTACTTGTAAACACCACCAAAGCCGGCGCAATGCCATTACGTGATCGATGCGCAGTCCACCTACATAATTTAAATTACTTCGCACTAATGTTTTAAAAAAACTAAACTGGTTATGTTTAATCTTCACCGGATCTAAAGCGGGCAATCCCCAATTTTGTCCCCCTTCAGCCCAAGGGTCCGGTGGCGCGCCAACATTTGCATTTCCAGCATATAATTGACTATTTTCTGTATATTCAATGCCATCTTCTGCACAACCTACCGCTAAGTCATTTATTAACCCAACCGACATCCCACTTCGCTTTGCAACTTCTTGACACCTCTGCAGTTGTCTTGAGGCAAGCCATTGGCAAAAAACAGCGAAGCCCGCTCCCTTTAAGCCTGTCAGCAAAGAGCTTTGCTCAGATTGATAGCAAATGAATTGTGTTTTTAAATCCTCGGGTGCATGAGACTTAAACCCTTTATATAGTCCCTGTAGAACTGAATGTTTAACGTCACTAATCAAGCTATAATTAATGTATTGTTCTTGCTTTTGAGTTTCTAAAAGCTTGGACGCAGCTTCTAACTGTGCGTTATATTCATCACTGTCATGTGCCCAACGGCAGTTATCTAATGAAATATAAAGTGGATTAATTAATCCCCTATGGTTTGGGCTATATGGGCTGGCTCTATCTGGCTCATCTGGAAACAATAAGTGCAGAGGGTTAAGCAAGACAAAGTCGCAGCCTGATTTAGCACAGGCAATAATTAACGCTTCGAGGTCTAAAAAGTCCCCTATCCCCAAATTTCTCTCGCTTTTTAGCGTATACAGTTGGACTGATATCCCTAATTGCTTTTTTTCTATGGGATTGAAACATTGGTTTGGAGTAGACCAGATTTGAGTATTATATTGACCCCAAGGTAACGAAATAACAGCATCATGATAGCCAATAGGCATCGGTGGCAATGGTACCTCTAGTTCCAAATACGTTATATTGTCATAATAATATTCACCGGTAACTTTTAAATGCGCAGTATCAAAATTATGCTCGTAGTTGATAGTTCGAACTGATATGACGCCGTGTGTAACTCTGTTATGCGCAGGTACTTTGATGCTCAGTGTACTACACTGAGCATCAACTAAGCTGACTTCAGGTACTACCGATTGCCACTGAACCACGTCTAGCTGATAATTTAACTCAGCGATAATTTGCTCATCGTTGGTATCAATGCCGCAAGCCTGTAACGCTTGGCTACGGGTATTTTGATCAAAAATGACATGCTCACCGGTGTACTTAACATAGTCGTAGCCAACACCATGCAAGTAAAATAATTGCTGTAATCCACTCATTTGTATCTACAGCGCTGTTTTTTGGGTATTTACCACACTATTTTGTGTACCAAAACTATTGGTAACATAAGCATCTGCTTTGTGGTCGTTATCCCATAGCTCTCCATCAATCAAATATCTAAAATGGAACTGTTTATCTGTTGGTAAGCGATATTTACTCTTAAACGTCCGTTCCTTTTTATTAAACTTCATCGTCACGGGTTCCCAATCTGTAAACTCAGCAACCAGTTGCACTTTTTTTGCTTCAGGGTGAGAAAATGCGAATGTGACTTCAGCTTCGTCTTTTGTTTTAAAAAAACGTTTTGTTAACATAGCAGGCTCCAAATAAATCGTTTTGGGTAATTACGTCCTTGCCCCTGCGCCGTGCTTTTAACTACTCAACAATCGGAAACGGTGGGCATCATTGCACATTACAACAAAACAATATTTATGCTTTATGACAGTGCAATAGTTCAGTATTTGCACCAACTAGGTGCTATTTAATACCATTTAAGTCTAAATTTTCATTCTTGCTAGTATAATTAGCAAAACATAGACCAAATTGTGAGAGTTATTAAAAATTAGGTGAGAACTCTTCTCATGTAAAGTGAATTTATCTAAAGATTGACTACAATCATTGTATTGTTTATTCCTTTTGCAATAATCGTGGTAAGCAGTAAACTTAATTGAAATAAAGGAAAAAAGCGTGTAAAAGATTATAATTCTAATGGCTTAGATATGTATAATAAGGTGTCACGTCAAAGCACGAGTTAATTTAAGGTTCTGGATTTAGCCAATTATGAGTAAAACATTAAAAGTATTAAGCTTTTTAGCAGTGAGCACGTTTTTATTTGGCTATGTTTTTAACATACTTTTTTCGAAGACCTGCGTCGATGCTCGCTTGGGATTTAATAATATATCACTAGTTGAAATTGCTGATCATTCAAGCTCAGAAATGCCAACGCCTTGGTATCAGCTATTCATATTTGGTCAACAGTTTATCACCTATCAAGACGACACGTTCGTACTTTTAGATAAGCATAACGATAATTTAATACTCGCTAAAAACTCAGAATTACTAACAACCACATTGTTATCGCCAACTGCTTTGGTGAGTTTTTGTATGTTAATATTCACACTAATCTATCTGTTTAGGGCTGAACGGAAAAAATATAGGCATAGCATCGCGCTAAACTTGGTCCGCACCGACTTAACTAAATTACTTGAATCTCTTGATATCAAAACTCAAATTTTGCAGCATGGTGGATTACTAGCGCAAATAAGCCATGCAGTTCATGTCATAGCAGATAACGTTGATCGTATTAAACTACAAACAGATAGCAACCTATATCAAGACAAATTAACTCAGCTCATCGATCGCCATGCCTATCTAGAACATCTAGATATTCAATTAACAGAAGCCGAAAAAAAGCACCAACATTGTGGCTTACTATTTATTGACTTAGATGGGTTTAAACAAGTTAATGATTCATTTGGCCATAGCTTTGGTGATGAAATTCTCATTCAAGTTGCAAACCGCTTGTCCAGCATCGTCAAGCAATATGATATTCAAGATATCCACCCAATCCATGGCCTCGAACAAAATTTATCTCGCTTAGGGGGGGATGAATTTTCAATTTTTATTCCCAAAATTGAAGATGCTAGTTTTTGTACCCGCGTGTCACAAACTATTTTAAATGAAATCGAAAGAGATTTTGTGCTCGGCAATAAAATAGTTAAAATTGGCGCGAGTATTGGTATTGCTATCTACCCAGAGAGTGCTTCTCACCCGCACGCATTGTTGCAAATGGCTGATGTTGCGATGTATAGAGCAAAAACCGACGGTCGAGGTATTTTCAAAGTTTATTCTCCAGAAATGGGCAGTAAAATCCGTCGCTATCACTACCTATTAGAAGAGTTACGACTTGCAATTGCATCGCAAAACTTTCATTTATCTTTTCAACCAATAGTACATGTTGAAGACTGTGCAATTGACTACTTTGAAGCGTTAATACGTTGGCATCATCCCATAGAAGGATTGATACCCCCTGCTGAATTTATTCCGATTGCAGAAGAGTCAAACCTCATCTTGGAGTTAGGGGATTGGATATTATTAGAGTCATGTCGTCAAATGTCGGCATGGCACAATGCAGGAATGAAAAAGGTCAAAATCTCAGTCAATGTATCTGGAATTCAGTTAAAACACCGACCAATCGCCAAATGGGTTGAACAAACATTAGAAAAAACAGGACTGCCAGCCAGTTCACTGATGCTTGAAATTACAGAATCAACGCTTATCACAGCCAGTGAAGAAATCATCGAGCAACTTGAGGCCTGTCGCCGAGCGGGTGTAACGATTGCGATTGATGATTTTGGTACTGGATTTAGTTCGCTTAGCACACTTGCAGACCTGCCAATTGATGTTATTAAAATTGATAAACTATTTATTACACAGGCCAGTCAAAATCAGAAATATCATAAAATACTGAACTCAATCAGCGAGCTGGGTAACCAACTTGGACTTAAAATTGTTGCTGAAGGTGTTGAGCAAGCTGAACAGTTCGAGCTAGTCAAAAGTATGGGGATCCGATGTGTTCAAGGCTATCTTGTAAGTCGCCCCGAAACGTCACACAACGTCGGTACTAAAGTGCTCAAAGGCAATGTCAATCATATTGCCTCAACGGGAACAAGTATTTGGTTACCTGACAGTAAATAGCCAAAGTTTAACGGGTAAACTTTGTTTCTAAAACGACCGATGAATTTGTTCGTTCGACTCCATCTAAATTGCCAATATCATCTAATATATGGTTAAGCTGCTCAAGGCTTTGTGCTGCAACTAGGGCAATCATATCGTATTCCCCACTAATGGCATACAACGCACTGACTTGATTGATATGCTTCAAAGCTATTGTGGTTTGAGTAGTGAGCTTTTGCCGCACTTTGATTGATACATGCGCAGACACTAAACCCGCAATATAGGCTGCGCCAAATTCAACACTGTAGCCTTTAATGACCCCTGACAGCTCAAGCTTTAGTAACCTACTTTGCACTGTAGAACGAGAGACATCTAAGTTTCTCGCTAAATCTGAAATACTGGCACGTGCATTACCTCGTAACAAACCAATGAGCTTTTCATCGTGTGAATTTATCATATTGACTATTAATTTCGTTATTTTGACTTTTATTTTAATCATTTTGTACATTTTTGCACTGCATATTTACTTCATTACCAGTAATAATGGTCCTAATAAATAGAACATATACAGTATTGAACACTAAAATCGCTTTTGCATTACCAAACAATTTTATCAAAAGACGTTGTCTTCACATAAATTCGTTTGCTTAGTGGTCAATAGTAGTTGAAGTAAAATAGAGGAAGTTGTCATGCAAGCTAACCGTGAATTATTCGATCAAGTTATGGTACCTAACTATAACCCGTCAGAAATTATCCCAGTAAAAGGTAAAGGCTCTCGAGTTTGGGATCAAAAAGGCGATGAATATATCGATTTTGCAGGTGGTATCGCTGTTAACTGCTTGGGTCACTGCCACCCTGCTTTAGTTAATGCACTAAAAGAGCAAGGGGAGAAAATTTGGCACCTATCTAATGTCATGACAAATGAACCTGCACTTCGCCTCGCAAAAAAAATCACCGACGCAACATTTGCTGACAAAGTATATTTTGCCAATTCAGGTGCCGAAGCTAATGAAGCTGCACTCAAGCTTGCTCGCAGGTTTGCACTTGATAAACACGGTGAGCATAAAACACAAATTATTGCTTTTAATAAAGGTTTTCATGGTAGGACATTCTTTACTGTGACTGTGGGTGGACAAGCCGCTTATTCTGACGGTTTTGGCCCTAAACCTGCTGATATCGTACATTGTGATTACAATGATTTAGCCGCATTTGAAGCCCTAATTAGTGACACTACCTGTGCCGTAATGATGGAGCCATTGCAAGGCGAAGGCGGTATCATTTCACCTAACAAAGACTTTATCGAAGGGGTGAGAGCTCTTTGTTCCAAACACAACGCTTTGCTTATTTTTGACGAAGTGCAAACAGGCGTAGGTCGTACAGGCGACTTATACGCATATCAAGGGCTAAATGTTACACCTGATATTTTAACCACCGCAAAAGCACTAGGTGGTGGCTTTCCAATCGGCGCTATGATCACCACAACAGACATTGCTGTACATTTAAAAATAGGTACTCATGGTTCAACCTATGGCGGTAATCCACTCGCTTGCGCAGTTGCTGAAGCTGCTTTTGACACGGTAAATACACCGTCTGTTTTGGACGATGTTAAACGTAAAGAACAACTTTTCCGTGAAGGCCTATCTGCCATCAATGACAAGTTTAAAGTATTTAGTGAAGTCAGAGGAAAAGGGTTGCTACTCGGTGCCGTTTTAAATGACGATTACACAGGGCGTGCGCGTGACTTTTTAGTTGCAAGCACCAAGAATGGATTAATGGCACTGGTCGCTGGCACGAACGTTGTTCGCTTCACACCATCATTAGTAATTTCTGATGATGACATAAAAGCTGGTTTAGCACGCTTTGAGCTTGCTGTTGCTGATGTCGTTAACGGTTAATTCATTTAGGGGCTCTTGAACAGAGCCCCTAAGGTTGCACTATGCATATATTAAGACCAATTAAAAGCACTGATTTTGATGCACTACGTCAAATAGCTGAAGAGTCTGGACATGGCTTCACATCATTACCTGTGAATGATGACATGCTCAGAGAAAAAATAAATCGCTCAGAGCAAAGTTTTATAAAACAGATATCTACACCGCAGGACGAAGGGTATTTATTTGTTCTTGAAGACAGCGAAACAGGCGATATAATGGGTACAACCGCCATCGAAGCCGCCGTTGGTATGACGGTTCCACTGTATCATTATCATCAAGGTAAAACAGTACACCACTCCCCAACACTTGGCGTATATAACACGGTTGATATTTTATCTATGTGTAATGACTACACTGGCGCGAGTGAAATATGTACTCTGTTTTTACGAGAGCCATATCGTAAAGGCCTAGCAGGTCGGTTTTTAAGCCGTTCGCGTTTTACTTTTATGGCGGATCACAGTGATCGGTTTAGTAATACGGTAATTGCTGAAATGCGAGGGGTAAGTGATGAAAATGGGCATTCTCCATTTTGGCAATGGCTACAAGAACATTTTTTCAGCATTGAATTCCCTCAAGCAGACCACTTAGTAGGACTTGGCGAAAAGGTATTCATTAGCGAATTAATGCCAAAGTACCCTATTTACGCCAACTTACTGAGCGAAAAAGCACAAGCGGTTATTGGTAATGTGCATGAAAAAACTAAACCAGCATTACGCCTGTTAGAAAAAGAAGGTTTTGAACACCGAGGCTATGTTGACCTATTTGATGCAGGCCCCACCGTTGAAGCGAGACTTCACAACATTCAAACGGTACAAGACTCATCTGTGGCAAAAGTGAATATCTGCGAGCCAACCGGAACCGGCAGTTTGGCGATTTCCAATCAGAAGCTCAATGACTTTAGAGCAACTTTCACTGAAGAAGCGCTTTACCATCCGCAAAATAACACTCTAGACTTACATCCAAACGTAGCGAGCGCACTGAATGTAACCTCTGGTGATAGCGTGAGAATATTTAAATTATAACCTTGATGCGTCGAGCTTAATTCGCACCAAGTTTAACGCGATATCAATCGCAATATATAGGACCCCATTATGCACAACAATGTCGACAAATTATTTCAATCCCTGTGGAATAACTATTTAGAAGTGACGCCTTCAGCAGTCAAAGTTCACGAATTACTTGGCTCAACTCAAAAAGATGATGTAATCAATGATCATATTGCTTTGCGTACCTTTAATCTGGAAAAAGTGGGATTAGAAAAACTCGCAGCACACTTTATCGCAGTTGGTTATAAAGAGTGTGGAGAATACCATTTTGAAGCTAAGAAGCTGTATGCCAAACACTATGAACATTCAGATCCGACTAAACCGAAGGTATTTATTTCAGAACTGCTAGTAGAAAAGTGCTCTGACACAGTACAAGCAGCTGTAAAAGACATGGTAGCAAAAATAGATGAACATGCTGTAACAGCAGATAATTTCTTATATTCAGGTACTCATTGGCAAGTAAGCCATGACACATACCAAGCATTGCTTGCTGAAAGTGAATATGCTGCATGGATGGCCGCTTGGGGATATCGTGCTAACCACTTTACCGTAAGCATTAATTATTTGAATAACTTCACGACAATTGATGCCGTAAATCAGAATCTAAAGAATGCAGGGTTTGAATTAAATACTGCAGGTGGTGAAATCAAAGGCTCTCCAGAAGTACTTCTTGAGCAATCATCTACTTTAGCTGACCATCACCCGGTGCAGTTTTCTGATGGAGAATTCAAAATTCCAAGCTGCTTTTACGAGTTTGCGCTACGGTATGCAAAACCAGACGGTGAATTATACACCGGCTTCGTAGCTGCATCTGCCGATAAAATCTTTGAAAGTACGAATGCCAGATAACAGATAAATACAATGCACGTACTATATTGAAAACATTCATATAGTACGTGAAAATTGATACGTTTATAGGAAAAAAGATAAACCAGCATAATGTACTTCGTTCTCTCTTACTTTTTAATCACTTTATACCTTAACGATAGAGTTAATACATGAACATTAAATTAAATAACAACAATAAATAAATTTCTCTCACTTTCCATATGACCAAAATATAAAAGCACACTTCAAAAAAACACTAAAAATCAAATTTAAAACAACAACGTAAATCCATTTCATGTATGTATATATTGATAATTCATTTACTTACATTTACGATTAAGCCCCACAGTTATTGAAAAAAAACGAATTATAAGGTACATTCCCTGCGCTCTAAAATATGAGTGTTAGAAATCACAAGAAATTAAGGGAAAATTCATGAAAACGCTATTGTCTGCTACAGTAATCCTTACACTCTCTGGCTGTGCCAGTGTAATGACTTCAGACCAACAAACGATCAATGTAACTTCTTCAAATAATAAAGCGGTAGAAGTACGTGTAGACGACAAAATTATCACGACACCAGGCACTGTCATCGTTCTTCGTGATGGTAAAAATAAAGTTGCGCATAGCACCAGTGGAAATTGCGACAAATCTACTGTTATTGACAAAAAAGTAACGCCTGTATTTTTTGGAAACCTTCTTATTGGTGGTGTATTAGGTTCAACAACAGATGCATCGACAGGCAAAATGTGGGATTACTCTGACGTTGAAGTACAATGTAACCCTGAATAAGTACATGTTAAGTAATACACTAAAAAGCTGCATTCATGCAGCTTTTTTAATCTCTTCCATTTGCATTTCTCAGGCCAGAGCTGAGGCAAACGAAATTACCCGTATAGCAAACTCCCCAATTTGGTTAACCCTTATTCACTCATGGCACAATAACGCACAAATAACCGACGCTAACTTCCTTTTAAGTCTTCCTAATTATTCAGCAGCAAACGAATTGACCGAAACATTAGCACTCATAAAATCGGATTCACAAGCTGCGCTGTGTCGATTTCCAGCTCGTGTGACTTATCTTGCAAATGCTCTAAATATTCAATTAACTGGTGCTCAAATAGAACACTGCCCCGAACTGCAAAAATTTATTAACCATGTGCCATTCGATGCGTTAGACGTTGTTTATGCGTCTGAAGTACTTTCATCTGCATCTAGCATGATGGGGCATATTTTTTTAAAAGCGAGCGGTGTTAACTTTAAAGGTAACTTAGTCGAACATTCTTTAGCCTATTTTACCGAGATTGATACTCTCAACCCAGCGAAATTGATTGTCGACAGCACAATAAAAGGCATGCCTGGTTTTTTTTCAGTACGCCCATTTCATAAAGACAAAGCCCAATACCGAGATACAGAGTCTAGAAACCTATGGCAATTTAAATTAGACCTCTCCAGTGCACAAAAAACCTTGATTCAATATCACTTGTGGGAATTAAATCAAATAAATATGACATACTATTTTCAGTCATTTAATTGCGCAACATTAACACTAGAGTTACTTGCTCTTGCCAAGCCAAACATAATGTCAGAACGTAGCATCTTTGTTAGCCCTGCCGATATTGTTAAAGCGGTGTTAAAGCATAAAATGGTTCTTGAAACAAACGTCTCTACAAGCCCAATATGGTTATTTAGTGCACTTAACGATACGATTGATCCAACCGATAAGAAACTCATTGATCAAGCTCTACAATCAGAGCCTGAACATATTGCTGACAAAGCACTACTTAAACGCCCTCTCGTTTACGATTATGCCCGCACTGTTATTGAAAATTCGAAACCGTACAAAAGTACCCATAAACACAATCCTGAAATAACCAATTTACCGAATGAAAAGACAGACCGACTCGATTTTTCAAACTATAAGCACCCAGCTTTAACTCCACAAGATTCTGGTATTGGTTTGTCATATAGCAATGAGGAGAACGCGGATAAAATTAAGCTTCATTGGTTACCTACAGGGCATTACATTCATGGTGACAATAGCCAATATCTTAGTGAGTCTGAACTGACGATGGGCAACACAACTTTAGAGGTTGATTTGGACACTGGCGCTGTGAATATAGAAGAGTTATCTATTTACTCGGTTAAAAGCTACGGAAAAGATAACCCCTATTTCCCTATGTTATCGGGCGAGTTCTATATCGGTTATCGACCGTCTTATAATAAGTTATTAGACAACGATTCATTACTAGAAATATCTGGGGCCATCGGTAAAACTATGAATATCTCAAAAGACATTTCTGGATTCTTACTTATTGGCACAGGACTGACTTCTGATATTAAACACTCGCAATGGTTTGTGAACTCAAAATCGGGTGTGATCATCGACCTTATTGGTGATTTGAAGCTCATCGCTAGTTATCAAGTCAACTCAGGTAAAGCTAAGCAAACAAATGAGTATCACTCTCTAGATACGCATATCAGTTGGTTTCCATCTCAAAATAGTTCAATTACGCTCAGCTTGTCCCGTGTAAAAACAAGTCAACTGCAACATCAGAAGCTTGGCTTGCAGTATATAAAGTACTTTTAGTTACCTCCTCATTTATCAAAAGCAACGCTGTTTATTGTATGGCTCACGCTAAACAGATAACAGTAGCGCTTTTGACAGTCAATACTCCTTAAATCAAACATGATCTCACTCATGTATTGAGCGTCGTATAATTGTCATAATACTGAGGTAGCGTGACTAACGTGTCTATCTATGTTACCGATGATTCAAGGTAACTCTATATAAATCAAAGTGGTATATAGTTAAACATAGATACCGCAATACAATAATGAACGCGGATACACAATGGTTCCGTATTTTTTACGGTATAGAACAGCTAATTTCTTAGTTAAGAACATCGGTTAAAGGACATATTATGATAAGAAAAAACACCATCCGTGAACAACTGCAGCTGGTCGATGAGGTAACCCCTGAACACTCGATCAACAAACATATAAAAATGGCGAGCAGCCCATTTTTCTTTTTCCGTGGTAGTGCCGCTCTTATGTACCAAGACATCGCGTGTGGATTAATCGATATACCACAGGCGCTGTACACATTGCCTTTAACGAATATTGTAGGTGATTGCCATACTGGAAATTTTGGATTCATTAGCGAGGAAGGCTCTCATGGCGACACCTTAATATTTGCGCCTAATGACTTTGATGATGCCTGTATCGGCAATATGATTTGGGATTTGTTCCGGTTCACAGTCAGCCTCTATTTAAGCCAAAAGCATTGTCAGAACTTGCAAGAAAATAGCGATGATTTAAAACTCCGACAAAAACCACTCGTTACAGAACAGCAAGTTGACTCTGCTGCATTGGCTTTTTTCGACCAATATTTACATGCATGTGCTCGCTCTATCGAGGGCACTCTGAATAATCAATCTGCACTGACTGAATTTGATAAAGAACACATATTGCACAAACGCTGGCAGAAGGGTTTACAGCGCATGGCTGGAGGTGCAGCTTTTTTAACGAGCAGTACACTCGCAAAAGAACTTGACCTCACTAAAGCACCTCTTCGATTCAAAACAAATCCACAGCGCTTTGAGCCAATACCAGAACAGCACAAGAGTGATTTAATGAAACATTTCTCACCGTATGTTGACGATACAATATTGGATTGCGTAGAACGGTTAAATGCAGGGACTGGCTCAAATAATATGCGTCGCTACTATTTACTTGTGGGTCCAAAGCAAGTAAACAGCGATGCAAGCCAATTAAATCTATGCCACATTGTTGAGGTAAAACAACAGCGTCGTGCAGCACCTTTACATAACTTCCCTTCACTTAGCCCCATAAATGAACTCAATGCCGCGCATCTTACCGTAAATTGTCAACGTAAAATGCAACGTCGACCTGACCTCGTACTTGACGATACACTATGGCAACAACAAAACTGGTTAGTACGGTCTCGTCATCACGCCCGAGTAGGTCTAGACCCTGAAGATTTTTGCTTAGGAAAGCGTGCAGCTCAAAAGCAGGGACTTCAGCAATTTGCGCAAAGCTGTGGTTACACATTAGCACTGGCACATATGCGAGGCGATCGGCGCTCGCTCAATTTCCAGCAACAGTGTATCGATACGTTGCCCAAATATGTACCACATTTAATTCGAGCAGCACACGTTTACGCAAAACAAATAGAGGTTGATTGTTCATTGCTGGCTGAAATGCTTAGCAACGGAGACTGACTCAAAATCTTCAGCCAATAGCAATTGCCCATCATAATAAGTTGCCGCCTCTTGGCGCAACTTATCTAACTGACCGACCCCATGATAACGCACACTAAAGTGAAATAGCACAAGCAGTGGAATTTGGCATTGCTGTGCAAATTCTGCGACTCTTTTTGCATCCGAGTGACCCGTATGTATGCCTACCTTATGTAAGTCGGACTGCGTAAATGTCGCTTCATGCACCACCACATCAACACCTACTATGTATGGTTTCAATAGTGCCGGTTTTTCATTATCTCCACATACAATTATTACGCGAGGCCGCCAGCTTGGGTACGTATATTCTTTAGCGCTCAGTAACTTTCCTGAAAAATTAACATCGAAGCCTCGCTGTAATTGATTAAAATGGGGCCCCGATGGAATACCTTGCTGAGTTAGCTTATTGAACCTTAATTTATTGGGAATACATTTTTCAGTGATTTTAAAGCCATAACTCGGGACCCTATGTTGTAACTTAATAATTTCAATAGCGAAATCATCAAAATCAAGCTTATTGTTTAGCGCCTCAATGATATGGGTATGCAAATCAAATCCGAGTGATAAATCCGTTAACTGTATTGCGTTATGTACAAACTCGATTACTTGTTTTGGCGCAACAAGATTTACGGCCGCTTTTCGACCGCTCATAGACATAGATGCCAATAAACCCGGTAAACCATAGCAATGGTCGCCATGTGTATGTGTGATACAAATTGTGCCCAAGTGATACGCGGTATATTGACTTTTGAGGACCTGATGCTGCGAGCCTTCACCACAATCAACTAATAGCCACTCTTTTGATTTATCAAAGCCAATGGCTGTCGCCGACACATTTCTAAATACACTCGGACTTCCTGAAGAAGTACCTAAAAATTGGATTTTCATATAAAAAGAACGAAAACTAAGATTACATTAATCGTACCTGAGTTCTAACACGTATGAACAGTAGAAGAGGTGAATATGAAAAATGACATCGACAGCAAAACGATATTACGTGTCTACGAGTTTATTCAAAAGCATGGCGTACAAAATAATGACCAGAAGCACGCGCATGGTCTCGTCGCGTTTTCTGATTTTGATGGATATACCATTTACTTAAAAGGCTGTGGTGTCTTGATGCGCTATGGTTTTCACAATACATATCACCTAGAGTATCAACATGAACGCCAAAAGCACGCCTTCTTAGAAAAAGTTAAGTACCTAGATACGCTCGCGTTATCTTAATCAAGGCTAAACCTATGTATCAAAAACGACCCGCACGAGGACGCTTATCACGCCTTAGAATAAGTAACCTCAGCTCTGGATAAACGAATTTGCCCAATAAAGCTATTTTTCTCACTCTCAGCGTTGCTTTCATTTGTAATAGCCCGCTATTACTGCATAAAAGCGCCTTGATATTGAAAAAAATATCATCATTGGATTGTACGTAAGTTTGTTTTCAAAACATTTTCTATTCCAAAACCCTTATCCAAACCTGAGGTTAAATACTCCTCCTTGTGACTACCTAAACAGTGTGCTCAACGAATTAAGGGTAAAACCGGAAAAATTGCGCATTATCAAAGCAAACTGTGAATACTATAAAACTCAGGTTTATTTAAAACGTGGCTTTTTACTTGCTATAGAACGCATTGAGTGGGTCCTCGCATTAGACAATGACATACAAAGAATATGTAATCAAATTAGCGCTAACGATTATATTGGCAACCGGATTCGCCTCTATCCATTGCTGTTTAAGGGGGTGGTTACGACCCATGAGTAAAGCTGCCTCACTCTCACTCGCAAGCGTTGAACACATTGTGACTTAACACAAAGCAGACCTCTACAGACTTAACATAGCAATGTGTTGGAACTTAATGCTGGCGTATTTAATTACTTAACTTTTTAACGCATTAATGACATAAATCACCGTATCTAAATGACCCACGCAATAAAAAGTGATACCTTATCGCCAATTTTTACACTTGAGAAATTCAGCTATGTCAAATGCAGTAGAGACAACAGCTCAAAAGGATGATAACCCTCAACAACCAAAAGGTTGGTTTAACCGTTTTTTAGCCACCGTTGAGTTTTTGGGTAATATGCTTCCCCATCCAATCACTTTATTCGCAATGTTCTGTGTGGCCATTGTGGTATTCAGTGGCATTGCCGACTGGTTTGGGCTCAGCGCCATAGACCCTCGCCCAGAAGGAGCCAAAGGTCGTGATCCAGATGGTATTATCGAAGTCGTCAGCTTACTCAGTGCCGAAGGTCTTCAAAAAATTGTCACCGGCCTTGTAACCAACTTTACGGGTTTCGCGCCTCTTGGAACCGTGCTGGTCGCTCTACTTGGCGTCAGTGTTGCTGAGCACTCAGGGATGTTATCTGCTGCCATGCGTGGCATGGTCATGGGCGCTTCAAAACGACTTGTGACTTTCATGGTCGTATTCGCAGCAATCTTATCAAATACAGCGTCAGAGTTAGGGTATGTTGTCCTTATTCCTTTGGCTGCGATGATCTTCCATAGCTTAGGTCGCCACCCATTAGCTGGTTTGGCTGCTGCATTTGCAGGGGTGTCCGGCGGTTATAGCGCAAACTTGCTGCTCGGTACAATTGATCCACTGCTAGCTGGGATCACAACGCCTGCAGCACAAATGATTGATCCGACCTACCAAGTTGGCCCTGAAGCCAACTGGTACTTCATGATGATATCGGTATTTTTAATCGCTATTGTTGGTACCTTAGTCACAGAAAAAATCGTCGAACCTCGATTAGGAAAGTACAACCCTGAAGAGGCTAGTATCGATTTAAATGAAAATAATATCGATCATTTGTCAGATAAAGAACGTTCAGGATTAAAGTGGGCAGGTGTCTCTTTACTCGTTGTTTCTGCACTATTGGCACTGACAATCGTACCTGAAAACGGCATTTTACGTCATCCTGAAACAGGAGCAGTCGCAGGCTCTCCTTTCTTAAAAGGCATTGTTGTATTCATTTTTGTTACGTTTGCCATTCCAGGTTTTGTGTATGGTCGCGTTGTTGGCACTATGAAGAACGACCGTGATGTCATTGATGCAATGAGTAAATCAATGAGCTCAATGGGAATGTACATTGTACTTGTGTTCTTTGCAGCACAATTCGTTGCCTTTTTTAAGTGGACAAACTTAGGCACTATTTTAGCAATCAATGGCGCAGCCTTACTACAGGCGCTGCATTTAACCGGTCCTGAAGTATTTGTATTGTTCATACTCATGTGTGCCTTAGTTAACTTAACTTTAGGTTCTTCGTCGGCACAATGGGCCGTAACAGCCCCCATTTTTGTGCCTATGCTCATGCTCATCGGCTATGCTCCTGAAACAATTCAAGCAGCTTATCGAATTGGTGATTCAGTAACTAACCTAATCACACCGATGATGAGTTATTTTGGCTTAATATTGGCAGTCGCCACCAAATATAAGAAAGACATGGGTATTGGCACATTAGTAGCAACTATGTTGCCTTACAGCATGTTTTTCTTAATTGGTTGGGTCGCGTTGTTTTATATTTGGGTGTTTGGATTTGGTTTCCCAGTTGGACCCAACTCCCCTATTTATTACACACCGTAATACACTATAAAAAAATGCCAGCTTTGCTGGCATTTTTTATTTAAGTAACCTCAGGTTTGGATAAGGGTTTTGGAATAGAAAATGTTTTGAAAACCAACTTACGTACAATCCAATGATGATATTTGTTCAATATCAAGGCGCTTTTATGCAGTAATAGCGGGCTATTACAAATGAAAGCAACGCTGAGAGTGAGAAAAATAGCTTTATTGGGCAAATTCGCTTATCCAGAGCTGGGGTTAAGTACATAGTTGTTGATACAAAAAGCGTGAAGGAGAACGTAATTATTTGTTAAATGGTAATTGCTAGCCTAAAGTTGAAAGTTAGAAATTGCCAAAAAGGAGCTTAGGTTTCATATGAAACGCTTAAACAAATCACAAAGGTAATTTATGTATACACTTTTTTATTATCCTCGTAATGCCAGTCTTGCCCCTCATTTTGTTTTAAAAGCTTTAGATGTACCATTTCAGCTTGAACTCGTTGACAGAAAAAAAGTTGCACAAAAATCGGCACAATACTTACGCTTGAATCCAACAGGACGAATACCCACCTTAGTAGATGATGACTTTGTATTATGTGAAAGTGCAGCAATATGCCTGTACTTATGCGAAAAGCACCCAGAAAAGCACTTGATCCCTGAAGGCCCTCAAGCCAAAGCGGCGTTTTATCAGTGGCTCATGTATTTAACCGGTACACTGCAGAATGAGTTAATGGTGTACTTCTACCCAGAACGCCATACACAAAATGCCATTATGTATGACGATATAATAAAAACACAACAAACCCGGATCAGTGATGCTTTAGCTATTTTAGACCATAAAGTTGGCGAAAGTGATTATCTCATTAATGACCAATTCACTGTATGTGACTGTTACATGTTTATGTTATGCATATGGGCAGACGAGATAACGAAGCCTCCTTTAAGTTTTGCAAACTTAAACCGTTACTTAAAACGCCTAGCAAAACACCCTGCTATAACGAGTGTCTGTGAGTTTGAAGAGACCGACCTCACTATCTATAAATAACTTGATAGAAACCCTAGGGGCACAAAACCAAGACTTTCATAAATTTTTAGCCCCTTTTTTGATGCCTGTAATGACATAGACTTAGCGCTACTCCCCCTTGCTTGCTTTTCTAGCTGCAATAGCGCCTTACCTGCCAACCCCCGACCTCGGCCGGCTTGTGTAATCGTCATTTGATGTATGCCTACATCATGTCCTTGAGCCCAAGTTAATACAGCCCCCACCGGCTCGCCTTCGTTTAGAATAAAATAAAACTTAGAGCGGCTATCAATAAACGCTCTTGCAATTGGTGCTTTATCAATTTTATAGCCAAACCCAGCACTGCCTAGGGACAACCATAGATCTAGCTCACTCTCACTTGATAGGATCTTTATCGTGTTATCATCGCCAATATCAACATCGTCTAAAAGTAATTTATGCATTACCACCAACACAGATACCTCATTTGAGTCCGGCTTTCTTTTAGTATCAAAACCAACCCCCTTTTTTCTCGCGGTTTATCACGCTTATATCCCCTGATCACATTAGCCGGTTCATCAAAGAGCAGTGGCTCATGCCATACTTTATGAGGCCACTGACCGTGAATACGCAAGTTTTGGTGTTTTGATACATCACCATAGCAATGCCACAATGACAGTAAATTTTGAATGTTTTCTTTAAGATAAAAATTACGCATACCCTTTCCCTTTATTAACTAAATAAATACCCACTAGCAAAGCTAGAATCCCCAATACTTTTGTGGTTGTTATTGGTAGGGGTTCTGTATGGAACCACCCAAAATGATTAATCATCATGGCCATTAATAGTTGCCCAGTTAAAACCAAAGACATGAGATTTCCAATACCCATTTTTGGTATTAAATAGTAACTTAAGCCAACACCAATCACACTAAACAGCCCGCCCACCGTCCATAAATACCAAGGCACTTTTGTTGCAGTTTGCAGGTCAATTACAGGTCGTTCAGTTGAGAGATAAACCACCATTGCGTAGCATCCACTGACAAAAAAAGCCGTGGTAGTTGCCAATAATGGGCTTTTGAGCAAAACACCAAGTTGCGCGTTCATACTGGCCTGAAAAGCAATCGCCGCACCAGCAATGCACGCAAGTAAAACATACATCATGATGTAATATTGAGCACCAGCTCACTCAATGGCTTTCTTACTTTTACTGCATCAGCACTTTGATCGTTTCTATGGCGGTAACCTATCGGGCAAGCAAGTACTGTTTTAAGGTGCTGCTCACCTAGTTTTAAAACATCGTCATACGCTTTTGTGTCAATGCCCCCAACTGGACAGCTATCGACCCCCAAACTTGCAGCCGATACAAGGAATGTCCCTAACGCAATATTTACCTGCTGACTTGCCCAATGAAATTGTTGTTCAGCCGTCATTGCGGTCAGTGCATCACGCATATTTTCTTCCATTACCTTCATTTTCGGCGCTGATATTGTACTGACGTGTGAAAACACCGAGAAATAGTGTTGTATCATAGTGCGTATATCAGACATATCCGCAGCAAATATCAATAGGTGACTGTTAGTAGAAACTTTTTCTTGCCCACAGCTATGAGCAACCAATGTTTTCTTTAATGCGGGGTTTTCAATCACGATAATTTTATAAGGCTGTAGTCCATAAGAAGACGCACTTAAACCCGTCATCGTAAGCAACTGAGCCAAACACTGTTGAGACACTTTTTTATCTGAAAACTGACGCACCGCATACCGCCAGTTTAAATAAGTAGAAATATCAGGGTAGCAAGTCATTACAATTATCCTCAATCATTTAATGTGGATTCATTGTATGGATAGGCCACGCTTACTTCATTTACCTATGTAAATACCTCGACTAATTTTCAACAAAATTTAATGACTTTCGAATACGGCTTAATTGTGTTGCAGAAATGCCAAGATGTGAGGCAACATGGTACTGGGCAATACGATTGGTAAGTGTGGGCCATTGCTGTAAAAATAACAGGTAACGCGCAGTGGCATCTTGTTGTACAAGTAAAATTTCCCTCTGGTCTTTATCTAATAGCCAATTGGCTTCTAGATATTTAATTTGAAATGCCATCAGTTCATTGCTAGTAAATAAGTAGGTGCGATAACGGTGAAAGTCAACTTCCACGAGTTCACAGTCTGTTAAGCACTCAATCCCCTGATCAGTTGCTTTGCCCAAATGTAGCGCACTCATAACTCCTGGAAACTGCCCTTCAATAAAAAAACGCTTGTTATACTCTTGGCCTAACTCATCACATGCGTAGAGTCTTGCAACGCCTTTGTGCAGAAAACAATAACTGGTTGGCATTTGAGAAAACGGGTATAAATGTTCGCCCTTACTTTTGGTGATCACCCGGCAAAAAGATAAAAATCGTCGCCAAGTTTCATCACTTAACGAAAAAAAAGCGTCCATTTCATTGCGCATATGGCTGTAGATAGCTGACATATAACCTCCTTATCAAAACTTCAAACCTTAAGCATCTAGGTTAATACCTATGAATATGCTCTAATACTGACAAATAATTTTACAGACTACTCAATGCTGCAACAATACCAGGCACAAATTCAATCAGGCAAACTCATTAACGACGTTGCACAACAGCACGCCCTAAATTATTTAACTCGCTTACAAGAAAAACTTGTTAATCAAAAGCCTTGTAGTGGCGCTTATTTATATGGTCCGGTTGGCCGTGGAAAAAGCATGCTAATGGACTTGTTTTTTAGTACGTTAGATAACATTCCAAAACAGCGTTTACACTTTCATCATTTTATGGCATTAGTCCATAAAGAGCTAAATCAACTACAAGGGGCTGCCAACCCATTGCAATTAATTGCAGATACTTGGGCCAACAAAACCAAGGTGCTCTGCTTTGACGAGTTTTTTGTCTCTGATATTGGAGACGCCATGATCATGGCCAGACTATTTGAACATTTGTTTAAAAATGGCCTAGTATTAGTCACCACATCAAATTGTCAGCCAGATCAACTATACCGAAATGGCTTACAACGAGACCGCTTCCTGCCGACCATTGAATTACTAAAGCAACACTGTGAATTAATGAGTGTACATGGTCATATCGACCACAGGTTTAACCATGGGTTTGATCCGAGTTATATCTTTATCGAAGATCCTAGGCCATTCGATGACGCGCTTAAAAATGCACGCCAGCACTGCACCTCATTCAAACAGGTGTTCAATATTGATATTTGCAATCGACAAGTAGCAACGCTATGTTGCGCCAATAACCTAATTGCCTTTGATTTTATGCAGCTTTGTTCTGCGCCAAGGGCTACAGCTGACTACATGTACCTCGCACAAAATTATCCAGTTATATTTGTTAAGAACGTACCACAAATGGGTGTATTCGCTGACGATAAACATACCGCACAAGGTATTGAAGATGGCTATAAACGAGCACAACAGTCGGTGCAAAGCCACCAACTTGACGATGAAGCTCGAAGATTCATTGCCTTAGTGGATGAATATTATGACCAACGCTGCTTAGTTGTCATGCATTGTGCCGTAGAGCTTCAGTTATTGTACGTCGGTAAACAGTTAGCATTTGAATTTGAACGAACTAAAAGCCGTTTGGTCGAAATGCAAAATTGGTCTATCACCGAGCGTTTAATGCAATAATTTATCCTAAGCACGAAAAACTAGGGGTTTTCTCTACCTAAATTTATATACTGTGGTTGTCTACTTACTTATGTACCTTATTCGTATTTCTCAATGACGGTGTGCCATGTTAATTCTCTGTGCGGCACTTGAGTACCTTATCAGCGAATAAATTATGCCGCGCTTCATAAGAACCGACCTGGCCAACCAGCCCCCTTTGCATCCATTACCTCAAACCTTTGCACCAAAGGTGAATATGTTATACCATAACACTATAAGAAATAGCTTTACTTTTCACTTTTAAATATAATCATTAGGGAACGCATGGGATTACTTGATTTAAATACGTATACGAACAATCGAAAAATAGTTGCTGTTATAGCGATATTAATTAGTATAACTGCATGGTTGGTTGAGTTAATGGGCGCGGTGTATGTTTGCCCATATTGTCGGGTGCAAAGAACAGTAATTGGGATACTCGGGATCATACTTATACTCCCATTTGTATACCACTGGATGGTCAAATATATTGCTATTGTCATTGGATTGTTCGGCGCTGTCGTTGCAGCCAATCAACACTTCATGGGCTGGAAGAAAATCTCAGCAGGAACATTTGAATTTAACAACAACGTACTCATCGATCCCTTTCTCTTATCTGGTTGTGCGATGTTTTTAATTACCGGGCTGGTTTTACTCATCATCAATCTCGAAATGAATACTAAGCCCCCCTTAAACCACTAGGGTAGAAATCCGATACACTGCTATCAATAAATTCAGTGACGAGCTTACTCCCTATCATTTGTACAGTTCAAATGTTGAATTTAAAACAATGTTGTATCACTATGCAGCATTGTTCTATACCTTTTTACAACGGAAAGAACCAATCATAAAGTATTGTATTGAGTAGAGCATATTTATATATCTCCAATTATGAGTACACAACATGCTAATACCTAACATTAAGATATAAAGTATAAAAAACTAATTTCCCCCACTAAAATCGGCTCAAGGTAAACATACCTTCACTTAATTACAGGTTGTTAATCAAACATAAAACCATCCTTTATCACTATTAAACTTAACTCTTATTGTAAAGCATGCTCCCCATTTACATACCTTCACAATTTCAATAATGTGAATAATGAGATTTATTATCAATAACATAGTTACCTTTAACTGTGTGGACACTTAACAACGGCTCAGTTCCCTCTTTCATTATTACCGCTAAAGGGTACACTTGCGACCCAAAATGACAACGCTGTTTCAATTAGTTATCAAATCTCAATCAGTTGAAGGTAAATCATGTTAAAAGTAAATCACCTTTTGGGCCAATTAAGTGTGGCAAATAAGCTAAGACTCAGCATCATACTCGCAAGTATTATCATCATTGGAATTCAACTTACCTCAGCGAATAAACTTGAGGCAACCATGATCGCCGAAAGAAAAATACAAGCCCAAAATTTGGTTGGGACTTTGAATTCTCAAATTAACGCGATAAAGCTCAACCATGAACTCAATGAGGAACAGCAAAAACGCCAAGCCAAACAGCTAATTAACTCAACCAGATACGGCCAGTCAGGTTACTTTTTCATGTTTGATTTAGAGGGGAATATGATCACACACCCTATTAAACCAAAACTAAACGCCCAATCTATGACTTTGCACCCACAGGTATTCATTTCATCTGCATTTACAGACTTTGTGGCAAAAGCAAAATTCCAACACCAAGGGTTCGTTCAATACCTGTGGCCAAAACCAGGATCGACAGAGCAAGAAAGTAAAACATCGTATATTTACCGCTTAAGTCACTGGAATTGGGCCATTGGCACCGGTATATATTTGGCTGATGTTCACCAAGCTTATCAAGACATCCTAGTCCAAATAGTCATTGAAACATTGTTTTATATCGGCTTACTCGTATTTCTTTCACATGTTATTGCCAGAAACATCACCAAACCACTGACAAAACTCACCCGCACTATGGGACAAATCACCCAAAATAAAGATCTCACCATTCAATTAAAAAGCCAAGGTAATGATGAACTAACGATTATGGCTCGTACCTTCAACAGCATGAATCAACACTTTCGTGATGTACTCAACAATATTAACGGTAATACCCATTCACTCGCCTCTCAGGCTGAAGAACTTGCGTGTGTGACAAATCAAATTCAAACCGGTATTAAACAACAAAATACCGATACTGAATCTGTACAAAATAAAATATCGGCGCTAAGCGCATCATCAGAGTCGGTATTTTTACAAACACAGCATGCTTTAAAAACCGCTCAACAATCGTCGCAACTTACCGAACAAGGCATTGAACATTTGCAATCAAATATGGCTGCCATCGAAAAAGTGGCAGAAAGCGTATCTCAAGCAGAAAAAGTGGTTATCGATTTACAGCAATCATCGACTGAAATCGGCGCCGTGCTCGATGTGATAAATAAAGTGGCAGAACAAACCAACTTGCTCGCCTTAAACGCCGCAATAGAAGCCGCCAGAGCCGGTGAACAAGGCCGTGGGTTCGCTGTCGTTGCTGACGAGGTTAGAACACTCGCCATGCGCACCCAACAATCAACGGATGATATTCAAAATATAATTGCTAAGCTCCATCAAGGCGTCGCGGCCACCGTAACCGAAATGTTAACTTGCAAACGTGCAACTGAACAAGGGTTAGAAACAGGCTCTAGATGTAACGACACACTAAAAAGAATTGACTCAGCAGTAAAATCATTGAGTGAAATAAATATTAAAATTGCTACCTCTGCCCAAGTTCAAACACAAAATACCAGTGATATTGCCAATAGGATGAGTGGTATCGCCCTTGTTGCGAGTCAAACAGAAACTGGGGCGGAGCATACAAAGGCCTCAAGCCACAACTTAAGCGAAATGTCGCATCAGTTAAATCATCTGGTCAGTGAATTTAAAGTGTAGTGCGTGATCAGCCTTATTTTGGCGGCATTGGTCGCCAAATATATGCGCTTTTTCAAAGCCTTTGCAATATGCTTACAGCGGCCAATTTAACATTTACACTAAACGGGTCCGTTTTCGTGTCGTTATTCCACATTAATGCGGTCGTAACATTGTAAAAATGCCACCGAATACCAGCCCAAAAGAATTGCCTTGTCTACCAACACCGCGGCTAATCATATTATTCGGCACAAGTTTATCGTATCAATGACAAATAACTTCTAATACTATAAGGTACCGATTCTAAAAGAATAACCACTTAGGCTTAGCCATGAAAAAGATCGCAATTTTTGTCGATGTTCAAAATATCTATTACACCTGTAGACAATCTTTAGGTGGCAACTTTGATTACAATGCGTTTTGGGCACAAGCGAAAGAGTTTGGCCAAATTGAATATGCCTATGCCTATGCAACCTACAAAGGCGACGATAAACAAACTCAATTTCAAAATATTTTACGAGCAATTGGTTTTGAGGTGAAGCTGAAGCCCTATATTCAACGCCAAGATGGTTCAAAAAAAGGAGATTGGGATGTGGGTATTACCATTGATATGATGGAGGCGGCTAAAAAAGTTGATGAAATCATACTGTTATCTGGTGATGGCGACTTTGCCATTTTACTCGCACATTTACGTAATCAATATCAAATCAAAAGTACCGTTTATGGCGCGACCAAGTTAACCGCAAATTTACTCATTGAATCGTGCGACGACTTCATCCCGATAAATTCTTCATTATTATTGAACCGTTAGCCTTTGGTCAATAAGCAGCCGTGCTTTCACTAAACTAACAGCTCCTTGCTCAAAGCTTGCTTCGGAGCCTATTCATGACTTTCTATTTACACATTAATAGACCCTGACCTTCGTCAGGGAAACGAATACACTGTGCTTCACAATTCTTCGAATACAACGGCAAGCTGCAGTAACCGAAGCTCTTTTTTGTTCCTAAATTTAACGCTGTCTTTATTTTTTAATCTGTTTCTTTATGATTATGTACGTAAAAAGGGCCAGACCGTAAGTGTTCTACATAACTAATTTAGGACACTTTTCTTAAGGAATTTTGCTCATACTCTACCGGCGGCAGATCACCATTAGCTGTATGAAGTCGTTCTAAGCTGTAATAACGCATATACGCCATTACATCATTTCTCATATGTTCACGTGTTGGCTGTGGTTTTATAATCATAAAAGGCCACACAAAGCTAATGGTGGCAAACCGCCGTTGGCTGTAGCTTAACTCTCTATTTTTGATATCCATTAAAAATGGGAGGATTACCACCCCACCCAATTATGCAAGAAATTTGTGCCTGCCCTTTTTTATTTGTCTATTTGATAGCTGAGCTGAAAAAATTTACGATTCATTAATTATTGTCCCTTTTGTTACTTAACCGGCCCACTAGAGAGACAAAATGGTAAGCACATAATTATATGCTTACCATTGCAACACTACATCAGTATTTTCTTACTATGGAGTACTTTAAAGATACTACTTTCTGTCAGCCTGGCAATTCTAGAGGAAATTTGTGACTGCCCATCTTACTACTGATAGATAAATTACTGTGTTACCCAGCCCCTTTGTACCATTTGACGTCATTCTCTACTGCCTGCCTAAGGCGTATTTACTCCCTGTAAGGTTTGCATATTGTCGTCTAAAGCTTTGTACCTGCTCTATCCATACCGCTTCTTCTATAGTGAGAATCACCAATACTCTTGAAATAGGTTTTTTATATAACCTGTCTTTTTTGGGTGTACATGGCGACCACTCCAATCTACTAATTCTAAATAATCTAGTAGACTAAATGGGATGCGTGCTCTCCACCAAATGGTTTTAATGCCGCAGATTGGCTTATGTGGGCTCGGTCATCTTTTTGAGGGATACTATGGGAGGGATTTAATTGTGTTTTTTTATTGTATTTTATATGAGCTTTAAAGTGTAGTAATCGTTCTAGAATTGGACATAAAAATAGCGGACTAAGCCGCTATTTAATTCGATTAACTAGTTCTGACATTACTTCTCGAGACCTAGCTTAGTGCCTTTTACTTGCTTTCGTACATTTGCAATACGCGAACGGTTTTTAGCACGTGCTTCACCACTGGCTTGATTACTTGGCCTATTGCTGCGTGGCTGACGACGTTGGTGCGATTGCTTTTTGCTGAGCTTTTTAATCAAATTGTCGCGATTACTGACTTCGTAGCCCGGTAAGTAATAACGTTTAATTTGTTGCTCAATAAGCTCTTCAATATGAACCAATACTTGCTCTTCTTCGCGGGCAACAAAAGAGATTGCCTGTCCTTCATTGCCAGCACGACCCGTCCGACCAATGCGGTGTACGTAATCTTCTGCTAAATAAGGTAGGTCGTAGTTAACCACTCTCGGCAATCCTTCAATATCAATCCCACGCGCAGCAACTTCAGTGGCAACCAATACGCGCACTTTACCTTCTTTAAATTCACGCAGTGCACGTCGGCGCGCCCCTTGGGTTTTATCACCATGGCATACAATTGCCGGGATCCCATCAAGCATCAATTCATTCACCAAATCATCAGCAACGTCTTTCATATTGACGAACACTAATACTTGCTGCCAATTTTTCTTACCTATAAGCTCTGATAACAATTCTTGCTTTCTAGATTGCTCTACCGGATACACAACGTGTCGAACCGTGTCAGCCGTTGTATTTTCTGGTGTTACTTGCACATATTTAGGGTGTCTCAGTACCGACCCAGCAAATTGCTTCATTGCCGGCGGGAAGGTCGCTGAAAACAGTAATATTTGTTTGTCAGCATGGGTTAAATCGATGACTTGCTGAATGTCAGTTATGAACCCCATATCGAGCATGCGGTCGGCTTCATCTAACACCAAATGCTGAACATTTGCTAAGCTGATATTACCCAAGCGAATGTGGTCAAGTAAGCGTCCAGGCGTTGCAACAACAATGTCTACGCCAAGTGCAAGCTTATCAGCTTGGCCCGTTGTATTTACCCCACCAAAAAGTGATACCGTTTTAATATCAGTATATTGTGCAAACTCGTCGCAGTTTCGGCCGATCTGTTCAGCCAGTTCTCGCGTTGGTGCCAAGATAAGAGCACGCGGCGATTTAGTGGTAGCTTGTTGTGCACGCTGAGATTCAAGTAACTTTTGGATAATAGGGAGTGCGAATGCAGCTGTTTTACCCGTGCCAGTTTGCGCTGTCGCGAGTACATCATGCCCTTTTCGCACAACCGGAATAGCGGCTTGTTGTATTGGGGTTAAGGTAAGAAAGTTTATTTCGTCTAGTGCCTGTAGCAACAACGGAGAAAAACTAAAAGATTTAAAATTCATGAAAAAACCTGCGACCAATACTTAAGGGCCGCAGATTATACGTTATTTGTTGCGCCCTAACAAAGTTTTAATAGGGTTTCGTCTATGATATTTGCTTTACCCCCGACAACATCCGTTTCGTTGAGTGCGTTAATAAGCTCAACGCCCTGGCGCTGCTGCACACTATTCAATGGGACGTAAGGTAGGCGAAATACTGGTTTCACTGCGCCCGTCATAATTAATGCGCTATTTATCGCAATCGGGTTTGGCTCGCAAAACAACCAGTTCATCAATGGCGTTAATTGCTGATTTAGCTCAGGGTTTTTTCGGTCCATCAAATCACGAAACAAGCCAGGGATCAGGTTTGAAGTGACCGAGATCACGCCATGTGATTGATATAAATGCCGACCATCATGGGCTTCATCATCATTACCTGACCAACATGCAATTCCTTGCGATTCATAATGGCCGATGCGCTCATTACCACCGCACTCTTTTACACCAATAAAGTTTTTATGCTTTGCTAACGGTTCAATAATATCTGGTGTTAGGTCTTGCCCTGTTCTACCTGGAACATTGTAAACAAACGCAGGCCCTAACTCTAGTAATCGTTCAAAGTGTAGTTTTACACCCTCAATTGAAGTGCGTCCGTAATACGGGTTTATCTGCAATGCTGCATCCATACCAGATGCAAAACCATATTCTGTTGCTTTTATTGCTTCGCGAGTATTATTACTGCCTGTATTACCCACAATCACTAACTTATCTGCGAACTTATTTACGCTATGGGCAATAAGCATTAAATGCTCTTCCCAATTCATGAGTTGGCCTTCGCCCGTGGTGCCTCCAACAATAATACCGTCAACACCTGAATCTATCTGCGCTTCAACTAAGTGATCATACGCTTGTAAGTCAATTTCACCACTCATGGTATACGGCGTTTTAATTGCGGTGATTAAGCTTGCTTGTTTAATTGTTTGTATTGTTCGCATTTGGTTTTTTTGGCGTTGTATCATTTGGGCTATGTTTTACCATAAATAGTGGCAATATCCGAGTACTTCACGATGCAAAATAGTACTTGAATTATTAAATTTAATCATCCACAATAAAAACACTGTATATCTATCCAGTTTATTTTATTATGAGCTTACTTAGCCACCTAAATACCTATTTTTATAGTGTTGATGAATTGTGTCAAACGCTGAAAATTTCTGAAGATACATTATTTGAATGGCAGCAAAAGGGGTTATTCCCAAAACCATCATATAGTATTCAAAACAACATTAAATGTAGTTCTTACCTTGGGTTATATGAATGTGAGGAGTTTACAGACTTTTACCCGCGTGGTTGCGTTCAATGGGGCCAAGATTTAGCTAAACATACAGTACAAAGTTCATCACAAGCTTATGAGTTATATTATCAACAATATTTACAGACATTAAGTAAGTGCCAACAGCAAGGGCTTGCTTGCCATGACCCTCGGTTTAGCGATGACTTAGACGAACAAATACAAAGTAGCTGGCAACAATATTTATGCAGCAAATACGGCGCGATTAGCCAAAATGGGCTAATAGAAGAAATCGTTTACATTGAGCTTGGCAGAGCAATTGTTGATGAATTAACCGATGAACGCTCAGCCTCAAGTATTGACGTAGCGATACGCCCACAGTTACTTAAGGCTATAAAGCTGCTAAACCGTGCGATTAGTCATCAAGCCAAACACGAGCAAAATCTATCTTTGCGTGAGCGATACATCAACGCTTTAGTGGTTAAATATGACCTCAGCGTCAAGTAGCTCGGTGTATTTGACTGCTGTTATGCCTGCTCATAATGAGCTCGCATTACTTCAAATGCTTTTAATACAGCCAGTTGCTCTTTACACAGTGCGTCGTACCATGTATCAAATTTCTCATCGTCATCTTGCTCGCTCAGCACTTGGTACTGTGACAGCAACTCTATAATGTCGGTATGTGTACAGCTTAAACTGTCGAGTTGTTCACTCAATGCGGAGTGATCTTTATTTTTCAAAGTTGCAATAACAGTGTTATCCAACTGCTCATTGTCCTGCATCATAAGTGTTCCCTTTTCTTGTTGTTTTACTAGTTATAACAGGCTGAAAAGGAATTGGTACCCCCAAAGTGCTTGATTGCGCAACATTCACGCGATCTCTGTCGATAAATTTATAATTACTTTTAATTGTTGCAATCAATTCTTATTTAAAATACCATTCGTTATATTATAACAAAACATTATTTACGGAGTTTTTATGAAGCCTGGGATCCACCCTGATTACCAACAAGTTGCTTTTCACGATACCGCAGCTGATAGCTACTTTGTTGTAGGCTCAACAATCAAAACTGACAGAACCATTGAGTTGGAAGGTGTCACTTACCCTTATGTACCAATTGATGTTTCAAGTGAATCACATCCATTTTATACCGGTAAGCAAAAAGCCGTTGCCAGTGATGGACGTGTTGCTCAATTCAATAGAAGGTTTAAAAACTTAAGTACAAAGTAACGGAGGATTTATGAAAGTACTTAGCTCGCTAAAAAGTGCAAAGAACCGCCCTGGGTGCCAAGTGGTAAAAAGACGCGGTCGTGTGTTTGTAATTTGCAAAACTAACCCTCGCTTTAAAGCCGTTCAAGGTAAAGGCGGCTCTAAGAAATAATGAGGCCATCTTAACAAAGCAAAACCTCTACCAACGCGGTAGAGGTTTTTCTAGTTATAACTGCTAACCTGCAACGGCGCATTTTTAATGGTAAGTTAGCATAGAATATTAATTCACCTCCCTTACCAATAAATCTAACACGTTAAACAACAACCAATCATCGAGGTCATGCTACCGAGTGCGCTTTTATTCTTTTATGAGTAACGCAATTTCACCAATTTGCACCAACCTCCCTTCATCCCCTCCAATCTGATCTCCTGTTCGTTCATTATAAAAATCAAATCGAACTTGTGTGTAACTGTCTGGCGTTTGTACATCAAAGGTATAGGTTGTGCTCAACTGTGGTAACTCCGAAAAATTTTGTGTGTCTATTAATTTCCATGTTAGTCCATCATGAGAACCGTACACATCCCACCGACTCGGAAATCGAATTTCATTGTCTTTCGCTGTTGCAATTGAGTACTTTTCAACTATTTTTGCTTCTGGCAAGATAAAATCGGCGTAAACGCTACTTACATCAGCGATTGGCAATAAAGACGCAGCATACTCTGCAACCCACCAAGGTGCTTCTATTAGCGCATTAAACTTATTATTAATGTTATTATCTATCAACTCATCAGGGCCCTCATCCCAAATACCAATGTGCGTAGCGTTAGTTGTTACTAAGACGCCATCTTCAATTGATATATTTTGGTAACCCTCTACTGGCGTGGTAAATGGTGCCATTATCCCTTTCTCATCACTTAAGTACTGAATATATTCACTAAACACAGTATCGATGCCTCGCGCTTCACCAAATATGTGTTTAAATGCCAAATCAAAACTCCACTCTTCGAGTATTTTTGCACTGGCATTAAACTGTTTGATAAAGTCGATATTGCGATGGCTTTTAACCACCCACTCTAAAAAGAATGATGTTTGATTATAGGCGTCTTCATTGTAGTCTTTTACCCATGTAATGTTGGCTCGAGCATACTCATAAAAACCGGCTTCAATGCGAATAAAATTGGCCAAAGATTCTAAGTATGTATGGTAATCAGTACCGGTTATATACTGCCCAGTCTTCGGGCTGTTATTGTAACCATGCGTCAGCTCATGCCACAGTACCCCTAATATTTCTTCCCGCAACGCGTCATCACCTTGACTTTCTAACTTTGCTATATGGTTCAAGTCAAACATCAGTTCCATATGCTTATCTGACCCTCCTTTTGCTGCTGGGAAGTCATATTCATCAGTAATAAAAGTAACCGATTCGAATGTATTAATTTGTGTCACATTGTCAAAAAGTCGCTTGGCAATTTTAAGAGAAATATCTTGTATTACTGACTCTAAATCAGGCATTACTCGTTCAAGGGCCACTTGACCTGGGTGTGTAGGCTGTTTTCTCTCAAACGTGACACTTGGATTTTCAAACCCTTTCCAAGGCTCATTTTCATCCCATACACGTATGTAGTCTTCCTTTATAAGTGTTGACTCTCCTTTGTCATTTGCAGCAACCAAAGTAACCGATTTTGCACCAAGCGATGAAAACTTCACCAAGGGCGATTTTTCATTACTCGTTTCGGGCGTTCCTCCTTCAAATGTCCATTTCCAACTCGTTGGGTTGACTAATGATTCATCTTTGAATACCACTAATTCATCCATAGCTGGAGTCGTGTTAGTCGCTATAAATTCAACCAATGGTACATCTGATACCACCATTAATTGTATTTCAGCTAGCTGTAATATGTTGCTGCCATAGCTATCAGTACCACCATGCACCATTTCAAATTTAAAATGCTGATATTCAGTGGCTTCTTCGATGACAAAGGAGCGAGTTAAACCACGAAATTCAAATGCCTCATTTGAGCGAGAGTCTATTTCAACCCATTCAGATTTGTCATGAGACCCAAACACCACCCAATTCATCGGGTCACGTTTAGGTTCATCATTTGCAGAAATAAAATTGTACCCTTTTAATTCAAAGGGTTTCACAGACGAAAATACAATGGTGGCTTTGCCATCAAACGCCAAATATTTGGTCGCGCTATTACCATCAATTAAATTCGTTACTTGCTCTCCTGCTGGAGACGCGTTTACACCCTCTTGCAAGAATGCTTCAATTGTTGCCCCAGCGTCTTGAGCCATATTACGCTGAGCTGCGTCAACCACTGCACTTGACAATTCAGACGTGTCATTCTTTAACGTAGGAGTAAACCCTGATCCATCGTTACACCCGGTTAATACTGTGCATATTGCAAACATAACCGCTGGATATTTAAAATTAAACATAACTTGCACCTTATTAGAATTGGTAGGTTAAACGAAGGCTGAATTCACGCCCGATGCTGTCGTAACGACCGCCATGATAAAATGGATAACTACTGAACGTTTCATCTTGTGGCGGCATTGCATTTAATAAGTTTTTAACCGTAAATATCAGTCGAGTTTCATCATTAATATGTTGACCAAGGATTAAGTTGTGCTTTATCCAAGCGGGTAACTTTTGACGTTCTCCATATTCAGCGTTATTCCACATTTTCCCTTTGTACAGCATCAACCAACTCACAGAAGTGTCTCCTTGTTCCCACGTGGTCGCAAAAGAGCCAAGTTCTTTAAAGTCACGGTTATCTTGATCATTTAAAATATCAACAAGCGGGTCTTCCGCTTTTATACGCTCTTTTTTCTTTATCACTCTGTTGTAATCTGCTTTGTAGCGGAACGTTCCAAATTCAGTATCAAAAAAACCTCTAATCCCTAAATCAATTCCCGCATCTTGTCGCTCAGCGGCATTAATGTAACCCTCTTGAATCGTATGGGGCGTATATGCTAACCCAGCGATGCCATTACCTAACCTATCTACCCCTTTGCCATGTTCATCGTAGCGTTTAACTCGGTTGCGCATGTTATTACACAAACTCGAATCTGCTTTTTCACCGCCATTTTCGCACAACCACAATTTGTCTAAGATATACGTTGCATCAAGTTTTTTGATCTTATTTTCAATTTTAATCGAATAAAAATCGATGTTAAACGACAGTTCGTCTGAATATTCATACACCACACCCGCGGTAAATGAACTTCCCGTTTCCTCCTCTAAGGTCAAATCTCCTGCCGACATTGTTTAAAAATCAGCTTTCAGACGACTAATATTATTACTCGTTAAGTCTAAATCACCGGTAGCACACGTATGGGCAAGTGCTTGTGCATTATAGCCACCAGCTTGCTGTGTATTTATGAGCGTACGACAAGCATCAGCCGTGATCCGATCGTTTGATGAACCAAAATTACCGCTAAACCCTTGATACAATGACGACATATCTGGGCCTCTAAAAGTCGTACCAAAGGCACTTCTAATAACAATCTGCTCTGTTGGTTTGTAGGTTAAACCTAATTGCGATGTCATTGCCCCACCAACTTGGCTCGCATCATCGTAATAGTCATAACGCACCGCCGCTTCAGCACTCAGCTCTTGCGTGATAGGCACTAAAAACTCAAATGCCGCGGCATATCTGTCACGCTCTCCGTCTGTCACAACGCCAGTTAAACCAACAAATTGTTTATTCAGGATACGACTGTCGGGTGTTGCTCTAGTGCCCTCTCTCATTAACTCTATGTAAGCTGAAAACTGTAGTGGTCCTGCAGGTAACTCAAATAAATCCCCCGATAGATCCGCAGTGATGGTGTCATTAAACGAATTACCATCATATGTTGACCAATCCATTAACTCGCTGACACTGTCAGCCGTTACACCACCAAACCACAATTTATAGTTCGGACGATAAACCGCCATACCATCCACTTCACCGAGTTTAGGACCTTTGAGTCGTTTATTTCCTTCAACAGTGTGAGACAAATATCGGTCTGCAAAATCATAGTTTGCGTGGCTGTAACCAACAGAGTAATAAAACCCCGCGACTTCCCCTCTTAGACCGAAGTTAAATGACAAAGACTCGTCATTAAAAATACGTCCTAGGCCATCATCGGTGTATTCATCATCAGAGAGGACTCGCCACATGTACTTAACTGGCGCGCCATAGCCGCCATCTTTATTTTCGATGTCGGGATCCCAAAAGTTACCACCATGAATTGAATCTAAATGCCCCCATAGAAAAGGGTTTCGACGGCCCTTTTTGTCTTGTTGGATATAAAACCCATTAGCAAATAAACTCATAGACTCTGACAGAGCATATTCCGAATTCAGGTAAATACTGTAAGTTTCACTTTCATTTCTCAGTAACTTATCGCCAGTTTCATCCCAGCCACAACTTGGACCATAGCCATTACGGCTGACAAAATGTTGAATCGCTGACGGGTGCGGATTATCATCAGTATTACAAAATTGCTTCGAATATTGGTTTCTATATTCCGTGTTTTCTGCCCAGACTGTAATTGAGCGGTTCACTTCTTTATTCGCATCAGGATCGGGGTTATCCCATACACTGTCGTGAAAAGGTCGGTCTCCTGACAGCAATGCATCTTCTTTTTTGTATTCGAGTGCATAGTCAAATGTTAACTTGTCGCTTTTTGTTCCGCCGACAAACGTCAGCGATTTTTTGTCCCCTTTTCCATAAGTGTCTTGGCCAAATTTGGCATCAATAAAATGCCCATCTATGCCTTTTTTGGTGATAATATTTACCACACCCGCCATCGCGTCAGAGCCATAAATAGCGGATGCACCACCGGTTTGAATGTCAACCCTCTCCACCATAGCGGTCGGGATCATATCTAAATTAACAAAGTTAGTTTGACCACCAAAAGGCATGGGGTAATAGGCCAATCGCTTACCATTAACGAGTATAAGCGTATACTCTGGGCCTAAACCTCTTAGATTTAGCTCTTTCGCACCAGGCGTATAAGAACCTGTTTCAACTTCCCCTAGTACTGCCCCCCAGCTGCAACTGAACCCATAAGTGCATCATATACTGAGTCAAAACCGTTTCTCACCATATCAGATGAGCTAATACTATGGACATTGATTGCCCCTTCAACATCGACTCGCTTTATTCGAGACGACGTGACTTCTACTCGCTCAATTGTGTTAACACCATTGACTTCAGATGCCATACTTGAAGCAGCCATAGTCATCGCTATTGCAATTGGCGATAATCGACCTAAATTATTATTCATATTCAACCCATTGATTATTATTTTAAGTTAGAACCTTCCAGTTTAATGTTAAATAAAGTAAGAATCGAATTAAATTCTCTAAGTAAAACAAAAAGGAACGTTCCAATCATTAGCGCTGTTTAATTTCCTGTCAATGTATTTTATTCAATAATCGTCAATTGACTTCTGAGATGAGATTGATATTTATCCCACAATTGTTCAATATTTTCTTGCGTTACAACATGAATTGCCTTCTCAAAACTCCACTCATTCAGTTCTATTGCCGTTTGATTAAACCGGTACGTAAAGTCTGGGTATTGAGGTGCAAGCCAATGTAAAAAGAATCCTGTATTGGTATAGCCCCCCAGGTAACTTTCTGATAATTTTGGTTTTCGGGTTTTGTGATAACCAGCTTGAATACGAATTAAATCAGCCATTCCCTCAATAAAAGCATGAGCTTGGGGATCATCGTAACCTATTGATTTAGGAAAATGTTGATACCCATGCGTCAATTCATGCCACAATACACCAAGTAATTCATACTTAACGACCTCATCAGATTTATTGGCTAGACGCTCAGTGATATATTTAGAGCTAAATGCAATCTCCATATTGCTATCATCTCCCGCACGATAAGCAATAGTATCCATCCATTTCAAAGTGAAAGTAACTTGCTCGAAGTCGGGTAATTCTACAAAACTCTTGTAGAGCAATGGTGCTAGCTCTCTTGTCACCCGATCAATTGTGCGCTTAATATCAGGAAATAATCGAAGTAACCGTTTCGCACCTTCTGACTCACCGTCTTCAATAACAACTTTTACTTCAGGCGTTTCGTAACCTAGCCATGGGTGTGATTTATCGAGTACCTTAATGGCATTTCGTTGAACTACCCGACTCTCACCATAAATGTTTTTACTAGTCAGCGTAACCGAATAGCGACCAGGTTTGGGAAAGTACGCTTTTGCTTTATTGCCATGGGAGAATATTTTAGCACCAGGTACCAACCAATTTAGTGTTGCTGGCGTATTTTGAACCTGACCAACAATGTCGACGGGCTGATTAATTAAGGTTGTTGGTGTTGCTATTTCAAATTGTGCAACAGGTAAATTTGTTGGCGCGAACAGACTGAAGTCAGCCAACTGTAAATAGCTGTCCCCCCACGCTGTCGTGCCCTGCTGCGCCATATCTAACTTGAAAAATGTAAATTTACCGGGGTTGGTTACGACAAACCGTTTTACCTGCGTACGTTTTGCAAAATTGATATTGTCGCGAGAGTCTAACGTTTGCCAAACCTTAGCGTCATTTGACCCATACAAGGTCCATTGTTTTGGATCCCTCTCAGGTGCATCTGCTGCTGAAGTTAAGCTATACTCCAAAACCTGTTGCTTGTTATCGAACGCCAAAGATACCCAGCTACGCGCGTGTTTTGAAATAAACTTACTACGTAGCGATACATCAAACAGTTGCTCAACCCCTTCGTTTTCTATGAATGTTTCATACTGTGTGGCGGTCGTAAACGGACTTTGCTCCGTTATATCATATAATACGGTGTCTTTTGCAACCGAATGATTTGCTATACTCCCCGCTAACGCGGCCACTACAATAAACTTACACTGCATTCGTTATCTCCTATGAAGTTAAAACAACATTATTGGATCGTTCCTAATACAAAGCAAGCTTTAATTAATAAGAGGCTCTAGTCAAAAAAGTGATTGAAGAATACACTCGTTCTAATTTCTTATCCAAAAGTTCTATACATAGTTCAATGTGGATAATTCACCGTTAATATATGACTGAAATTAACCAAATAACAGTTGCCAAATACTGGGAGGCTCATGCAGCTTATGATATTCTTTTCTATAGCTATCAACTCTTTCTAAGGCCTTTTTGGCACTTTTAATATCATCATTTTCAGCGTACTTTTTCGCGACGGAAATGACGCTAAGCACTTTTTCTAACCCCTCGATTGATTGCTTTTGCAGATCTGGTTTAAATTGCTCTTTTTGAATATTTGATATCAAGGTAGCCATCGCTTCCAATGACATTAATAAATCGACTTTATTCTCTGCGTGCATAACTTTTTTGTAGCTCAAGCCAATATTTTTCATATCAACTGATAGTTCACTTGATTGTTGTGCACTCACCGATAAAGAAATTACACCGATGAGTAATAGTATTTTATACATAACGCCCCCATAATAGACAGACTGTATTATACCTGCTATCACGCATTAAAAAAATGCATTTGCCGTGTAAAGGGCCTTTACGAAACAACGTCGAAAGTCTGAATATGTGTCATAATAGTAAGTAAGATTCATTATTAGAATACACGATGAAATTGCCAATTATTAGCCTTGCATTTTTGTTTATATTTTCCTGCCACGCACTATCGAGTACAAAAGTTACTTTTATTAATCCAGGCTATGAGTTTGAAAACCCGACAGGAGACTTCTGGCTCAACGTTACCTTATTTATGCAAGCTGCGGCGGATGATTTAGATATACAGTTAACAGTACATTATGCTGAACGCAACCATATTGTTATGAAACAAATGGTTAGAAAAGCGCTACAAGATACCAGCAGCTATTTAATCTTAGTGGATGAAAAATCGGTAATTACAGACACGATCATAAACTCAACACAAACGCACCCCGCTATTGTTTTTCTATTGAACAAGCCGCATGATCAACAGATGAAACGCATCAATAGTAAAGGCTTTGGTATTCTTGGCAGCATAATGCCTGATAACTTTCAAGCAGGAAAGTTTCTTGCGCAACACCTCAACACCATTGTAACACCACCCAAGTCATATACACGTAATCAGATGATTGCATTGTTGGGTGAGACCGCCACTTTAGCAGCCAGAAACAGAGAACAAGGTCTCCTGAGCTATTCTAATAGGGAAACTAGCTTACAGTTAAAACAACGAATATCTGCTAACTGGTCTCATGATGAAGCGTTTCAACTCACGTTAGAGCTCATGCAACGGCTACCAGACACCAAAATTATTTGGGCAGCAAATGATGCAATGGCAATGGGATCAGTTCAAGCACTTGAGAAGCTCGGTGTTCGTAAAAAAGTCAAAGTTGGGGGTATCAATTGGGACAAAAACCAACATCTCGCATTAGATGCTTCGGTTGGTGGACATGTCACTCTGGGGGATTAGCCATGGTGAAAATTTATGACCATGCTCGCAATGAAAAGCCAATACAGAGTGAAGAACTGTACCCGATATTCGACGTGTTTAGTGAAAAATACATGCCATTGTATCGAGCAATACATGACAAAAATGTTACAGAAATTGACTTTACACAATTCTCTGAGACAGCGAGCTCCCCTTTGAATTATAACCTAGATGTCTTAAATGGTTTTTTTAAATAACTTAAAAATTTCCAAAATAAACAAATTAATAAATAGCTAATGTAAACAACATATATATATCAAATTAAAAACCCCGAATTACCATCATTATTAAAATTTAATACCACCAATTTATTATTGGGTAAATTACACACAATTGACACTGAACTAATTACCTGTTTTATTTACAGCCGTTAACAACATGTAACTAAGGTAATAGAAAATGAAAAATATGGTTTCAACAAGCTTAAAAATGACAGCGCTATCAGCGTGTATATGTGCATCTCTAACTGCGCACGCTCAAGATACTCAACGCGTGATAGTAACGCTAAAGTCACAAGCGGTTAATGCTCACTTACCAGTTAAAATGTCTGGTCAAGAATTAACGTCTTTCAAACAGCAAACTTTGGCTGAGTTTGCTAGCTCAGTTAACTCTCCAGCACTTTCAACGCTGCCAAGTGTGAATGGCTTTGTAGCTGAAGTAACTCAAGAGCAAATGACTCAGCTGGCTGAAAGTGATGATGTTGCGTTGGTTGAAGTAGATCCAAAACGCTATTTAATGGCTGAATCAACCCCTTACGGTATTGGTATGGTCCAAGCGAACCAACTTGCAGATACGATGAGCGGTAATCGTAAAGTGTGTATCATGGATACCGGTTATACACTGAATCACCCAGATCTTCCTAGCACTGGAATCACAGGTAACGATGGCCATGGCAGCAATAATACTGGCAACTGGTATAACGATGGTAATGGTCACGGGACGCACGTGGCGGGTACAATCGCGGCGGTTGGCGGCAATGGCCAAGGCGTTGTAGGTGTGAATCCATCAGGTCAACTTGGACTCCATATCGTTAAAGTATTTAACGACCAAGGACGTTGGGCTTATGGTTCAGATTTAATTAAAGCCATTGAACAATGTGAAGCTGCTGGCGCAAATGTAACAAGTATGAGTTTAGGTGGTAGTGGTAGTTCTACAGCAGAGCGTAATGCGTTCCAAGCGAGTTACAACCGTGGTGTTTTACACATTGCAGCCGCTGGTAATGGCGGAAATAGCAGCCTAAGTTACCCAGCGTCATATGATGATGTTGTATCTGTTGCAGCCGTTGATAGTGGCGAAAACAAAGCCTCTTTCTCACAATATAATAGCCAAGTTGAAATTGCGGGGCCAGGTGTTGGCGTTAATTCTACTTGGAATAACAATGGCTATAAGAGTATCAGTGGCACATCAATGGCAACGCCACACGTTTCAGGTGTCGCCGCACTCGTATGGAGTCACTATCCTCAATGTACCAACAAGCAGATCCGTAACATCTTAAATGTTACAGCCAAAGATAAAGGTGCTGCGGGTAAAGATACCTCATACGGATATGGTATTGTGCAAGCTAAAGCAGCATATGACTATATTGCCCAAAATGGCTGTAATGGTGACCCAGTTGTTACACCAGTGGCTAACTTTTCACATAACGCATCTGGTTTAACTGTCAGCTTCAGTAATTCATCAACAAATGCACAAAGCTACAATTGGAGCTTCGGTGATGGGTCTAGCAGTTCCGCGACATCCCCTAATCACACTTATGCGGCTGCTGGTAGCTACCAAGTAACTTTGACTGCGACAGGCGCAGACCAGAAAACCTCTTCAAAAACAGCGACAGTTACTGTAACCGACGGTTCAACGGGCGGCGGTTGTCAAGGAGTTGAAGCATGGAATAGTTCGAAGTACTACCGTGTAGGCGACAAGGTTGCATACAAAAACAATGAGTATGCTGCAATTTGGTGGTCACGAGGCGCACAACCAGACGTGTTCTCTAACGTTTGGCGCCGTGGTGCTTCGTGTAAATAATAGCATTATTGATTAATACCTTGGGCGCTGTGTTTGTCACAGCGCCTTTTTGCCAATTACAATACCATCTGTGCCACAGCCGTTTTTGACTGCATTTTCATATAGGGGTTGATCTTGGAATGATCTGGCTTCCAACCAAGTAAAAAACGATAAAAGTCAGCCCATATGATAGGCCATGCTTCACGCCATGACTGTTCGATATGTTGAATAACACGCAGCTCGAACCTATTGTACAAAGCAAGTTGTAATACCTCAAAATAAAACTCGAGTAACATATCACAATGCTCAGTTAACTGTTCAGCATTGAATACACTGGTAAAAAATAACATCACATCTTGCAGACCAATACCTTTCCCTACGTACTGAAAATCATAGCCAATAACCATTTGTTGATTTAAAGCAAAGTTCGCGAGTTTCGCATCACCATGGATCAGTGTTTTAAATGGACTATTTGTTATTATTGTATCCATCTGAGCTGCATGAATTTTCTCTGGGCAATCCGCCATTTTACGATACTCGTCAGGTCTAGTTGCTAAGTGCCAGTAGCCGCCCTGAGACCACAGCTTTTGTTCAATTAAGGGACTGCTTACGCCTAAGAATGTGCCGTGAAATCGAGCCAGCCAAGTAATAATCCCTTTAATATCAGCTAGACTTGCAATTTCAGGGGTCACAAAACCAGAAACAGAAAAATCTCTAAAAACCAATGTATTACTAACATCTGATGATGCAGACCAAATTAATTCAGGTACATCAATGTGAGCAGGTAACGCCGCAGTAATAAATTGATAAAAGTCCATTTCAACGGCATATGACTTGGCCTTCCGCTGCTTTGCTATATCGGTTTGCATAATATGCCGATGTTTCAGTGAGTCAGGTACAAATGTATGTTTAATAACAACATCTTGCCCATCAATATTGGCTTTAATGATTGAGCCACACCCACTCCACAATGTGTGTATATCATCGTAGAGTGTAACCTGATCAAACGCATTTTTTAATTGCTTTAAATATACCGTCATACTTGTTCTAAACGTCACCCCATTTTTGCGTACCCTATCACGCATGTCATTTATTATCATCAAACGAAAACAATAAAAAAACCTCGATGATACATCGAGGTTTTTGAGTAGTTAAGCGCTGATACAGCGAGCGCTTAGGCATTGTTGACTAGCTTGCTTGTTTTACCTGCTCAATAGGCTGAGCATTGTCATCTAACAAATTCATATCAAAGTCGAATTCGTCAACACGAATCGCTTTTTCACGCTTTTTATTATAATCAACTAATTGTGCATACTCTTGCGCATTAATTAAACTCGCTGCCAAGGCATTATCCAACGTTTCACCGAAACGAACTCCTGGTTTAATGTCTTTTTTACGCAGTGCTTTTTTAACTTTAGATAGTAAATCTAAACACGCTAATTTTGCTTTGTATGCTTGTTCATTTATGTCGTGTCCGTCACCTGGGCTCGGTTTTACCAAATGCGTAAGCTGCGCTTTGAAAGCCGTATCTTGCTGTGCCGCTTTGGCTAGTTCACGTATCATATCATCTGATATTGCTGGCATTTTATGTCTAAATTGCAAAGTAATTGTACGCATTACTTTACGTGCTGCTGGAGCTGGGAAGTTATCTAAAAACTTGTGAAGTGCATTCTCTGCGCTTTGCAATGACCAACGAGTTGCATAATGAAAATATGGTGCAGCTGATTGTCTATCGCTCACGGCAACTTTCTGTTCATAATACTTAATTGCTGCCATCGCACCATACAAATGGCTCATCACATCACCTAAACGGGCCGACAACATTTCAGCTTGCTTTAGCTTTCCACCTAATACCAGTAAAGAGAAATCCGCATAAACTGCCAGTTTCGCTGATAACTGATGCACCGCCTTTTCGTATTGCTGCACTTCAGGCAAAGTCGATGTGCTACTCGCAGTAAACGGCATCAAGCCTAAGCCGAATGCTCTCAAACCATTACCAACACTATAGCCTACCGTTTTTCTAAAAATTTTATTAAATGTTTTATCTGCTGATTTATCTTGACTGTGTATAGATTCAACCATCGATTGTAAATATGGGTGACATCGCATGACACCTTGACCAAAGATCATTAAGTTTCTGGTAAGGATATTTGCTCCCTCAACGGTGATCGCTATAGGTTGTGCAACATAACCGCTTGCTAGCGTATTTTGAGGCCCATTTTGAATCGCTTTACCCGCTTGAATATCCATTGCAGAATCAAGCACATCTCGACCAATTTCGGTCATATGATATTTTGCAATTGCAGTGACTACAGATGGCTTAAGACCCATGCCTAAACCTTCGGTTGTTAATACTCGCATCGACTCTTGTAAATAGGTTTTACCTGCAATATCAGCAAGCTTCTCTTGAATACCTTCAAATTGTCCGATGGACAAACCAAATTGTTCACGCACAGCGGCATATTCTGATGCAGACTTGAAAGACACTTGACTCGTGGAAACCCCCAAGGCAGGTAAAGAAATACCACGGCCTGCGCCTAAACAACTGACCAGCATTTGCCATCCTCGGCCAATATTTTCTTGGCCACCAATGATAAATTCCATCGGGATGAACACTTTATTACCGCGCGTTGTTCCGTTGTAGAATCGTATCCCCATAGGATCATGGCGATTACCTAGCTCTACTCCTGGGTGAGATTTAGGAATTAACGCACACGTTATGCCCAAGTGCTCTTTGCCTCCTAAAATCCCTTCAGGATCTTCCACTTTAAATGCAAGCCCTAAAACGGTCGCGATTGGTGCGAGTGTGATATAGCGTTTATTCCATGTCACTTCCATACCAATAACTTCTTTTCCTTCATACATGCCTTTGGTAACAATCCCACAATCTGGGATCCCACCAGCATCTGAACCAGCCTCAGGACTTGTTAACGCAAAACAAGGAATTTCACGTCCATTTGCCAATCGAGGTAAATAATGGGCTTGTTGTTCTTTGGTGCCATAATGGAGTAATAGTTCACCAGGCCCCAATGAATTTGGTACCATTACCGTCACTGCAACTGCTGAAGACTTGGTTGCAATTGTGCCTACAATGGTTGAATTTGCATAAGGGCTAAACTCTAAACCACCAAACGATTTGGGAATGATCAAAGAAAAAAATCGCTCTTTTTTCAAAAACTCTAAAATGTGATCAGGCAAGTGTTTACTGTTTTGAATAACCGAGTCGTCTACCATTGCCATAAGCTCTTTGACAGGGCCGTCTAGAAATGCTTGTTCCTCATTAGATAACTTCGCTTCAGGAACGGCACGTAATGCATCAAAGTCAGGTTTACCGCGGTAAATCGACCCTTCTAACCAAACGTCCCCTGCGTCTAATGCCTCTTGTTCAGTTACTGAAATACTCGGTAATACTTTTTTTAATTGTGTTCTTAAGCTCATAATCAACTCATCCGACCAGGTAGATATAAGTACATTACTGCATAAAAATCAGTTTAGATCAAATACTCAATAATTATTTTTATACTCTCTCTCAATAACACAATTGCATTCATCAAACTAAAACATTAATAATCATAATGTTACAATTTAAAAATTAAATTTAATCAATTTTATTTAAATCTCGTATTTAGCATCAGTGAAGTAACTTTTCTGGTAAAAATACCGTTAGTCATTACGTCACTGAGTAAGAATAGAGAGTTCAGTTATTGATCCGTCAACCTTACAGGTCGCCATTTAAACAAACGAATTGCTAAATTGAACATGTCTTCGTGCATACGTGAAACCACATTGCCTAGGCAAATTAGGACAAGTCCAACACCAGCGCTAAACGTCCAAATATATCCTTCAAATATGCTCGACATCGTTAATGCAATAACTGGCGTGCAAACTAAAATATAAGCCGCATTACTGGCACCTATACGATTAACAAGCACTAGAAATGCGGTAAAGCCAAGGACCGAGGCAGGAATAGATAAGTACAGCAAACTACCGATATACAAAGTAGTAAGCTCAAAGTTGAAATTCAATTGTTTGAAGAATATGATTGAGAGCAAACATACACATCCGTAAATCATTGCGTAACTGGTTGCTGTGAATGGCCGAATGCCCTTATTTGTATTTTTAACGCTCAGCATGTTACCTATGGAAAAACACCATGTGCCAACCAATGAATAAAGTACGCCATACAACGTATTTAAAGATAGCTGCAAAGTAGACAGCTCGTTCGCAAATAAAAAACCTATACCCACTAACCCACATAACATACCTAAAACAAAATTAAAGGTAATAGGTGCACCAAAAAAGAGTCGCCCATGAATACTATTAAAAAGTGGCGCTGTTGCCATCAGTAAAGCAACTAACCCACTGGGTATATACGATGTTGCGACATAAAATGCGATAAAATTAAAACAAAATAAGCTCGCGCCTTGCAGAGCAAACCAAACGTGATCTTGACCAGATGTATGCTGCAACTTATTCATAAGCTTACCCATCACCAGCATAATGACGGCAGCAATGAAAAATCGGTAAAATATCGACACTTCTAAGGCGACATCCCCTTGCTGCCACTTAATTGCAATCCACGATAACCCCCAAACAAACACCAACAAAAAATATAAAATTAACGACATTATTTTTGTACTCCTAAGCAATAATGTCATTAAGTATGTCTCGTTGGAGCAAATGGATATGTCACGTTATTGCCGAAATTAACATGATCTTGCGGTTATTACGTATAGCTTCCAGCACAAGTAATTGCGACTAACAAACACTTAAGATAAGCTAAATTTTAAGAATAAATAGTATGTAGAGACACATGCCAAACAAAAATCCCCATGTCAGTTTTGCGCAATCGAAAAAACAGTGTGTTAGGCATACTCTGCTGCGTAATGAAGTCGAATGGTCACACTACACAAATCAGTACGAGCGGTTGTATTACCAAAACCAACAACAACATACCTTGAGTATGTACCTTAATGGCGGCTATGAAACACACCGTACCGATGTGCCTTCCTCTAATGGTGCACCAGGACGATTTTGTCTTATGCCACAAAATAGTGAAAGTCGCTGGGAAATTGGTGTTCCTCAAGAGTTTGTTCATTTATATTTTAGTGATGCACACCTCAAACATACCGCACTCAAAGTATTCGATATTGATCCACGACAAGTTTGCCTACCAGAACGAATTTTTTTGAAAACGCTAAGTTAGAAACCTTGTTCCGTCACCAAATTAACGACACTGACTGGTATGATAAGCACAACATATTGGCAATAGAACAATTCACCGATACTATCCTTGTCAGCGTATTACAAAGTTTAGAGTTAAAAAATACACGAAGAATCATCACCGGAGGGCTTTCACCGAAAAAAGCCAAGCAAGTGACCGATTTTATCCATGGTAACTTTAGTCGCCAAATATTGTTGTCTGAACTAGCTGATTTAGCCGAACTCAGCGAATATCATTTCTGTCGTATGTTTAAGTTAAATTTTGCCCAAACTCCTCAGCGATATTTAATGTCGATAAGAATTGAGTATGCAAAAATGGCCCTAGAAACCTCAGAGCACTCACTCGCTCAGATTGCGTTACTATGTGGTTTTGCAAATCAAAGCCATTTTGGTCGAAATTTCAAGCAACATGTTGGTGTAACACCCAGCCTATATCGGCGCCAAATATAACGATTGATAGCTAAAAATGTGCAAATTCAGCACGACATACCCGCAATAAATCCAATGGAGGCACTTTTACTTCAACGCCTCTTCGCCCTGCACTGACATAAATATGGGCATGATACTCAGCGCTATAATGTAGCAATGTTTTTAGTCGCTTTTTTTGTGCTAAGGGGCTGATCCCACCGACCACATACCCAGTACTCGTTTGTGCTTGCTGTACATCGGCCAGCACTGCTTTTTTGCCCTTGCACGCCTTTGCGTAAGCTTTCAAATCCACTCTATGCGTTGATGGTAATATCGCCACATGTAAAACACCATCCACATTAATTAAGAGGGTTTTAAATACTTCCTCAGGATTTAAACCGAGTTGTTCCACCGCTTCCTCTGCAAAGTTTACAGAAGTTTTCAGGTGCTTAAATTGCAATACCTCAAATGGTATTCGGTATTTTTCCAATAACCTTATTGCTGGTGTCATAAGATCCCCTTTGCAGCGTCTACACATCAATATGCCCTACTAGATTAATTCATACATTAGACTAAAGTCTAATAATGCAGTGTGATAACAGGTTTAGGATATGCTTAATCGTAACTGGAGGGTTTTACTTTTAATGTTTGTGGCTTTCTTCGCGATCAAATTTATGATGACCGAGTATTCTTTATGGACCAGCAACTTGGCCTGTAGTACTAAATGCGAAATATTGGGGTGCAAATCTGGAAAGCTCATTTTCAGTGACCAGCGTAGAATGATTGGCTGCAAATGTGATAGTGAGCAGGACTATCTCGTACTATTAAACTAACCATACAAAAAACGGTGCCCTAGGCACCGCTTTAAAACGTGATTTCTACGACGAAATTTACTTCGTTAAATCATCAAAAAACTTTTTTACACCATCGAAAAAGCCTTGTGCCTTCGGACGGTTTTTATTGCCATCTGAACCCATGCTGTCTTCTAACTGTTTTAAAAGGTCACGCTGGTGTTCATTTAGGTTAACCGGTGTTTCAATCACGACCTTACAGATCAAATCACCCACCGCACCACTGCGTACAGACTTGACGCCTTTCGCACGCATACGGAACATCTTGCCTGTTTGACTCTCTGAAGGGATCTTCAAATTAGCACGACCATCTAGCGTTGGTACTTCAATTTCGCCACCCACTGCTGCAGTGGTAAAACTGATCGGTACTTCACAGTATAGGTTGTTACCGTCACGCACAAAGATAGGGTGCTCTCTTACCGAAACTTGCACATACAAGTCGCCTGCTGGCGCACCATGCATACCAGCTTCACCCTCGCCAGATAAACGAATACGATCACCCGTATCAACACCTGCTGGGATCTTAACTGAAAGCGTTTTGGTCTTCTCAACACGACCTTGACCATGACACTTATTACATGGGTCTGAGATTGTTTGACCTGTGCCATTACATGTTGGACAAGTTTGCTGTACAGCAAAGAAACCTTGTCGCATTTGTACTTGACCGGCACCATGACACGTAGAACATGTTTTCGGTTTAGAACCCGCTTTCGCACCACTGCCATCACATGGCTTACAACTTACCCATGTAGGTACTTTAATTTCAACTTCTTTACCACGAACCGCCTCTTCTAAAGATAGGTCCATGTTGTAACGCAAATCGGCACCACGTTGTTGACGAGATTGACGGCGACCACCGCCCCCTCCAAAAATGTCACCAAACACATCACCGAAAATATCGCCGAAGTCACCTTGACCACCACCATGGCCTCCAGTGCCACCGTTTTGATCAAATGCGGCATGACCATATTGATCATACATCTGACGTTTTTGGCTGTCAGTCAGTACTTCGTAGGCTTCTTTTACTTCTTTGAATTTGGCCTCGAGTGCAGTATCACCTGCTGTACGGTCTGGGTGATATTTCATGGCTAAGCGCTTATACGCTTTTTTTATGTCACGATCACTGGCATCTTTGCTAACACCAAGTACTTCGTAATAATCACTTTTTGACATCGTTATCACACTACTCTAATTGGTTGGCAAATGAAGTATCTGCCATTATGGAATCCACACGTAAGCATGTATTACCCAAATTTACATACACTAAGGGCGCGACAAGCGAAATTCGCCAGCGCGCCCTTACAAGTCAACAATTACTTGTTGTCTTTAACTTCTTCAAATTCAGCATCAACAACATCGTCGTCTTGCTTAGCTGAGCCAGCTCCTGGCTGTTGCTCACCAGCATCAGGGCCTGCTTGTTGTGCTTGCGCCTTAGCTTGTGCGATTTCCATTAGCTTTTGCGACTTTTCTGCAAGTACTTGTACTTTAGCATCGATGTCTTCTTTGCTATCGCCTTTAATCGCAGTTTCAAGTTCAGTTAAAGCCGCTTCAATTGCTTCTTTATCTTCACTTGGAAGTTCTTCACCCGCTTCTTCAACTTGCTTACGAGTACCGTGTAGCATTGCATCAGCTTGGTTGCGTGAAGCAACTAGCTCTTCAAACTTTTTATCTTCTTCTGCATTCGCTTCTGCATCACGTACCATTTTCTCAATTTCTTCGTCGTTTAGACCTGAAGAAGCTTGGATTGTGATTTTTTGCTCTTTACCTGTATCTTTGTCTTTTGCAGATACATGTAAGATACCATCAGCATCTACATCAAAAGTCACTTCGATTTGCGGTGCGCCACGTTGTGCGGGGCGAATACCTTCAAGGTTGAATTGGCCAAGAGATTTGTTATCACTTGAACGCTTACGCTCACCTTGCAATACATGAATAGTTACCGCAGATTGGTTATCTTCAGCTGTTGAGAATGTTTGCGATTTCTTAGTAGGAATCGTTGTGTTTTTCTCGATTAGCGCAGTCATTACTTGACCCATAGTCTCGATACCTAGAGACAATGGAGAAACGTCTAGTAAAAGTACGTCTTTAACGTCACCAGCTAATACACCACCTTGAACAGCTGCACCAACGGCAACCGCTTCATCAGGGTTTACATCTTTACGAGGCTCTTTACCAAAGAACTCTGTAACCGTTGTTTGTACCAGTGGCATACGTGTTTGACCACCAACTAGAATGATGTCATTTACATCACTTACTGTTAGGTCAGCATCAGCTAGCGCGCGCTTAAGAGGCTCGATAGACTGAGTTACTAAGTCTTCAACTAAAGACTCAAGTTTTGCACGAGTAAGCTTCACATTCATGTGCTTAGGACCCGTTGCGTCTGCAGTTACATAAGGAAGGTTAACTTCTGTATGCTGTGCTGAAGATAGTTCAATCTTCGCTTTTTCTGCCGCTTCTTTAACACGTTGCATCGCTAGTGGGTCAACTTTAAGGTCAATCCCTTGATCTTTCTTAAACTCGTCTACTAAGTAGTTAATAACGCGATTATCGAAATCTTCACCACCTAAGTGCGTGTCACCATTTGTCGCCAATACTTCGAATGTGTGCTCGCCATCTACTTCATCGATTTCAATGATTGAGATATCAAACGTACCACCACCTAAGTCGTATACAGCAATAACGTTGTCACCTTGCTTCTTGTCCATACCGTATGCAAGTGCAGCGGCTGTTGGCTCATTAATGATACGCTTAACTTCTAGACCCGCAATACGGCCTGCATCTTTCGTTGCTTGACGCTGTGAATCGTTAAAGTAAGCTGGTACGGTGATTACCGCTTCAGTTACTTCTTCACCAAGAAAGTCTTCAGCAGTTTTCTTCATTTTCTTAAGAACTTCTGCTGAAATCTGTGGTGCAGCACGTTTTTCACCGCGTACTTCTACCCATGCATCGCCATTGTCTGCTTTTGCAATTTTAAACGGCATGATATCGATATCACGTTGTACTTCTTCATCTTCAAAGCGACGACCAATCAGACGCTTGATTGCAAATAATGTATTTTGTGGGTTTGTAACCGCTTGGCGCTTAGCAGGTTGACCTACAAGCGTTTCACCTTCTGCAGTAAATGCAATAATAGAAGGGGTTGTACGATCGCCCTCTGCGTTTTCGATAACGCGTGCTTTTTCACCATCAAGTACTGCTACACAAGAGTTAGTAGTACCTAAATCGATTCCAATAATTTTACCCATGAATCTTCTCCGACTTCAAAATTCGTTGTTCTGTTTAGATGACTTCTAAATAGGGGCGAGAAAATCGAATTCAACCGTAAAAACAAAAAAAAATGCACTTTTTTGAAATTTTTTTTCAATATCTGCTTTTTTAGTCAAAAAAACACCAACATTAACGGTTTATTAAACAGGTATGACCAGATATGCTATCCATAATTATAAAAAAATGAATGATAAATAGGATGCATAATGACATTTGATGAACTATTAAGTAATCCCACCTTGCTAAAAACGCCTTGCGAATTGGTATTTCCTCAGAGTTGGTGCCAAGGGCGCACTGCTTTTGGTGGTTTATCTGCTGCGATGATGCTACAAAATATGAAGCATCAACTACCCGACAACCGCAGGGTGCTATCTATGAGTGTTAATTTTGTTGGCCCTCTTTTTTCTGAGCACCCTTTTATAATAGAAACACAAATACTCCGCAGTGGTAAAAATGCCACACAAATGCTGTCTACTATCAAACAAGGTGAGAAGGTATGCCTTGTTGCACAAGGGTGTTTTGCAAAAGAACGTGAATCCAAAGCGATAGTACCTATCACCCAAAACCACCAGTTATCACCTGCCAATAGTGAACGCATTTTACCATATCAAAAAAATGTTATGCCTGAATTCTTTCAGCATGTTGCTCTGAACCTTCAAGACGGTGATATGCCATTTAGTGGTTCAAACAACTCCACATTAGGCGGTTGGATGAAATTCAAGCAAGCCCCTACCGATACCTTACAAGACGTGCACCTACTCGCATTAGCTGATGCTTGGCCTCCCACATTATTACAAATGGCTGACACCCCTTCCCCTGCAAGCAGTATGTCATGGTACATAGAGTTCGTAGAAGATATAACCTTATCAAACAACGCATGGCTTGGGTTTGAAGCACATACACATCACAGCGCAAACGGGTATGGGTTAGAAGATGCAAAAATATATGCTGACGATGGCCGTTTACTGGCTTTGAGCCGTCAAACCGTTGCTATTTTTGATATGTGAATCTTATAAACGTGATAGGGATTGCACTCACTCGAATGATGTATCACACTGTGAACATGGGTAAAGTAGACTTGGTTTTCTCGTGATATTGGCGTGCAAACAATGCGATAGGTTAGTTAATGTAGCACAGTTAGGGGCGCAGCAACGTGCAAATTGCCCCAACTGCAATGCACATTTGATCACCTGTAGACAAAATTTATCACAGTGGAATATGGCGTTTGCCGTTACCTCATTACTCTTTTTATTCGCCAGTTTATACCCAAGCTTTATTTCCTTTAGTCAACATGGTCTGGTTCAAGAAATCAGCCTTTGGCAAGCCTGTGTTCTATTAAGCGAAAAGTACAACGCCATACTTGCTGGTTTATTTCTATTTACTATATTAATTATGCCGGTGTATGTATGTACATTAACTTTGATCTCGCATAGTAAGATTTGGTCAACACTTTCGTTAAGTCTTGCACGAAAGCTTACCAAAAGTTTTAGCTATATTACCCCACTCAATTTGGCCGATATATTTCTCGTTGCCGTTCTGGTCAGTGCATTTAAACTGATGTCACTTGCAGAGTTATCACTTGGCTATGGGTTTTGGGCTTACGTTTTGTTTGTAATTTGCTTTATAGAATTATTAACATTGATTGATGAAAGTGAGCTTTGGGAGCGTCAACAGTGCCAATTTGAACCGGTCCCACATGTGTGTGGACAAACCGCAATGCTAAACAAACTTAGGCAATGCCATATATGTAACCAACTCTCGCGCAGCGAGACTTGTCCACGATGTGAAGCAAAAACATATTTTAGAAAACCGAAATCTATCGAACGCGCGTCAGTATGGATGCTCACTGCACTCATACTATTAATACCGGCTAATTTTCTGCCTATTATGGACACCATCAATTTAGGCCAACATACGCCTGCAACAATATTTTCAGGTATCGTTATAATGTGGGAATCTGGGTCATACCCCATTGCAACCATTATCTTTGTTGCCAGTATTTGCATTCCTATCATAAAAGCTATTTTACTTTTTTACTTAATAGTACAAACAAACAAATGTCGTTCTCCACAACGAGCAAGCCAACTTTACCGATTATTGGAAATTATTGGAAAATGGTCCATGATTGACGTCTTCGTAGTAATTGTATTAGTGTCTTTAGTCCAGTTAGGAAATGTTTTAACGGTCGAACCCCAATTAGGCATCGTATTTTTTACCGCTATGGTTTTATGCCAAATGATAGCCGTACACAGTTTTGACCCTCGTATATTATGGGATAAATATCACGCTTATGAATGAGCACGCACATATAGAAAGCAAACCTAAGTTTTCATTTATCTGGTTTATTCCAGTCATTGCACTATTAATTACAGGATGGATGCTCTATCAACATCAAATAAATCAGGGGTATACCATTTTTGTTAAAATGGCCAGTGCAGAGGGCATTGTCGCAGGAAAAACGCAAGTGAAAGTGCGCAATGTTAAAATTGGGACTGTTGAAACATTAAGGCTGCAATTGGAGCAAAATGCCGTTATAGCGCGCGTTCAAATAGACAGTCACTATGACCACCTCTTAACCGAAGATGCAAAACTATGGGTGGTGAAACCTAGAATTGATGAATCAGGTATATCAGGTATGAATACTTTATTATCTGGGGTTTATTTGGAGTTAGAGCCCGGTCAAAGTGAAGCACGCTCAACGCTTTTCACGTTGCAAGAAGAACCAGCATTAATAAGCCAAGATGTGTCAGGAAAACGATTTCAATTGAAAGCTAAACAAGCCGAAGTGCTCGATATTGGTTCCGGCATCTACTTTCGTAACTATAAAATAGGGCAAATTGAATCGGCTAAATTCAATGTCGATGACCTTATTATGGAATATGGCATATTTATTTTCTCTCCTTACGATAAACTGATCACGACCAACGCGATTTTCTGGGTAAGCTCAGGGATTGACGTCAACCTGTCGACAGAAGGGATCCAAGTCTCTACGGGGAGCTTATCAAAGTTGATTAAGGGAGGCATATCTGTCGATTATCCACCGAATAGCACCGCATCAGACGTTGCCAGCGCACTCAGACAATATAAACTCCATGAAAATTTTGCTGCAGCTTTAGAAAAACGTTTTGATAACTTTGACTTTTTTCTCGTTGAATTTGAACAATCAATTAGAGGATTAACGGTCGGTGCACCTGTTGAGTACCGTGGCATGCGCATCGGCACAGTTGAACAAGCCCCCGCACAAATTGAAAGAGATGGTCAGCCTTTATACTTTCAACAAGACACGACATCTGTGCCTGTACTTATAAAAATTGAATATGGGAGAATTTACGAACAAAGTGACTTAGCTGAAAGTTACTGGCAAAATAATATAGAAAAATGGATTAGAAATGGACTTAGGGCATCGCTAAAAAGTGGTAATATATTAACGGGTGCTGTATACATAGAATTAGATTTTTATAGCAAAGCACCTAAAGCTGTACTAGCAAACTCTTCGGTTTACCCTGTATTGCCCAGTGTTTCTAGTGGTTTCACTGCTATATCAGAACAAGTTACAGATTTACTTAACAAATTAAATAATCTTCCACTGTCACAAACAATGACAACATTTGACAGCACATTACAGGAATATAGGTTACTTGCAATGGAAATGAATAAACTAATTAGTGAATTTAATCAGCAAGATTTAGCTGGTGACACAAAAGGCAGTTTAGGCCAAATCAACACCACTTTAAGTCAATTAACCTCTAGCTTAAAACAGTTCGAGAAAACATTGACGAATTATCAACAAGGCTCAGGAATGGTTGACCAACTCACTGATACTCTTGAGGAGTTAGAAAGCCTATCCAATACTTTAAAACCTATATCAAAAGGCTTAACTGAGCAACCAAGTATGCTCATTTTCGACAAACAAAGCCCAGAAGATAAGCAACCAAGGAAGAAATAATGAAGGGTTTGTTAATAATAATATGGGTCATTTTGTTTATTAGTGGGTGCAGCGGTAATTCACAAAATGCGGTCAATTATTATCAATTTAATACGACCCCAGCTGTAACGAGTGCCGCAATACCGAGCGGCACTTTACTCCTAAAACCGATCAAGCTTATTGGTGTATCTGATCAACAAGCAATCGTGCAAGTTCACACAAATCATAGTGTTTCCATTGCAAATTTTAATTATTGGTCAGAGCACCCAAAGCACATGCTTTATAAGTCTGCTCAGCAAATGCTGTCTTCACAGTTACATGGATGGCAAATTATCAATGCCAGAGTCTCTACGACATTTTCAGACTATTTTGAGGTCGAAATACATGTTAATGATTTTGCCGGTCATGATGATCATGGCGGAATAATATCTGGAAATTGGTATATATTCTCTTCTAAAGAGGGCAAGAAAAACTTAGTAAAATCAAGTTACTTCTTCAAATCCAATGCGCTTAAAGCCGACGGCTACCAATCACTCATCAGTGCACTTGAAGCGAATTGGGCCGCATTAAACTCAGATATTGCAACCGAACTTGAAGCGTTATACGACGATAAATAAAATCATTATTTTTATCAGTAATCGTAACTTACATTTTGGTTTCAGCAGTCACTATTTGCTCATCATAGAGCTTAGCGCATTATAATTGAGTGATAATTAAACGGCATTAATGTGTTTCGATGTTCGTGATTAGACTGAAGTGTAAATTGTGTCGGCTAAAGTAAGGGTGAACACACCTGCGTTCACCCCACTGTATTGGACTATTTCATTTTTATTTGCTTATAAAGCGCCTCTAAAGAGTGCACAACCGTTTGGTTTGGCAATTGTGCAAATGGTTCATCCGCAAACTTCTTGCCTCTCATTTGAACGTTAATTCTAGGCGCAGTGTTATTCAGCATTGTTTGTTGATAATACGATTTGATGTCACTCAATGACAATTGCGCTACCGCATTAATTAACTTGTCCATTGAGTCATAGTCATAACGTTCTCTATACCAATCTGCGATCAAAGGTCGTAATTCATCCCCTAAATTCTTAGGTTCTTCTTTCAAAGACACTAACAATGCATTTTTCAGATCAGTAAATGTTGCATCATCCAAATCATTCAGCGTTTTGCTATATTGCATTTTAAATAGGTCAAAACGTGCCTGCATTTTTTCTACATCATTCACCGGAGTTTGAATATATAACCCTATCGCGGAATAGTCATCAATGCTTTGTGCTGTTACGCCAACCGCATAGGCTAATTGCTCTTCTGTTCTTAGGGTTTCAAATGCATGCTGACTAAAGTGTGATTTAAGTAATAAGCCAGCCGCTTTTTGTGTGTACCCTGGCGTTGGGTGAACATACATATCGACGATAGCCACATCTGCAACATCTATATCCTGCTGCCATACTAACGTCTGCCCTACTTTTGGCTCTAGGTGTTTAGATTTTGTGTATTGGGTGATCAATTTCGCTGCTGGCAGTACTTCATTTATTTTAGCTGCAATGACAGTCAATTCTGCTTGATCATAATTTCCATAACTAAACACTCGAATATTATTTTCGCTTAACGTTTGTTGCTGTAATGCATTAAACTCGGCGACAGTGATACTGTCTAGCACCTCTAATTGAGCGCCCAAGTCATAATTTCCGGACCGTATAAGCTTTGAATATTGGCCAAACGCTTGACGGAATGGGAATTGCTTTTTAGCGTTTAGTAACCCGCGGCGATATCTATCCACCGCCTGAGAAAATGTTACCTCATCTACACTTAGCTCAACACTTTTTAGTGCTTGACTTACAAGCGTTGGTTGCTTGTCAGTAAAGCCTGAAACCGATAAAATTAAACCATTACTCGGTGCCAAACTAACCGACATACCAGCGACACTCGCTTCTGTGATCAAACGACTTTGTTGTAAGCCAAACAGATCTGCCCACAAATGCATTGCCACATCGTGTTTGATACTCGTATTAGGTGTTGCAGTATTGATAAAAATATCCATTGATCCTTTCGGTTGGTGAGAAAACCGCTCACTCGCTGAATGCCATATGGTGATCCGCTCATCATTGTATACCTCAGAAACACCTGCTTTTGCCTGTTTAGCTGTGGTTTTAATATCGAACTTCTGTGGTAGTAAGCGGTTGATTGATGGTAACTCTAAGTTAAGATCTGTCGCTTTATTCCAATTTGCAACTTCTTCATCACTGATCTTTGCGATTTGATACTTACCATCATAAAAGTGCAGTTGGCTATCCGAAGGCTCTTGTTGACTGATATACCATACTCGCAACCGCTCAGGCGTTAATTGCTCGAGCACATTATTAACCGCTTTTTTATCAAACTGTGCGTAATGATAACCTGAATTCAACACGTGATTTAGCGGATATTTTTGCATATTATCGGCTAAGTTACTGACGTAACTAAATTCATCTCCCTTTTCTAAAAACTGGAACTCATTACTAAGAGACGTATTGATCTCATTGAAGTATTTACCATCTACACCTTGCTTTTTAATTAACGAAATATATTGCATAACAGCCGCGACAATATCTGAACGCTTTGCCATACCCGCATCCGTTAAATTGATATCAACCGTTAACGAACCATAGTTGCCATACATGGCGGGACTTGCATAGGCTGTTAAACTAGAAATCCACCCTTTGTCTTTGAGCACTTGTGCAGGCCCACCGGTCATTTCATTACTCAATAAATACGTGACAAAATAGTTGGGTTTTACTGCGAAATCAGCACTATTGTTCTCGATGGTAAAGTCAATTTTTAGCTGCTTTACATCTTCATTGGGCACATAGTGAATCCGTTTTTTGCCCACTGTTGAAAAGTCGATGGCTTTGACGACTTCTGGCTTATCGATATTTTTATTTTTAATTGTGGAAAAGTATTTTTTCGCTTTTAACGCCATTTCCTGAGTCGGTAAATTGGAAATCATGGCGACTTTCATTATATTCGACGAATAATATTGGTTGTAAAATGCCACCGTTTCTTGGTGCAAGTTGCTGTCTTTTTTATCACCCAATGTTTCTAAATTACCGATTAAAAAGCGGTTGGCTGCATGATCACCCAGCATATTTCTAGAGAGTTTGAATTGACCAAAAAAATCCATTTCTCTGCGCATTGACCATTCTGCATTTACGGCATTTTTTTCTTTATCTGTGTATTCAGGGTAAAGCTTCGGCGCTTTAAAAAAATCAGAAAATCTATCAAGTCCTTCTTCATAGGCATCATTATTCACTTTAAACATATAATTGGTGATATCAAGCCAAGTATAAGCGTTATGAACGCCCCCATTTTGCGTCATAAAATTCGTATACCCTTTTGAATCGGGGTAACGCTCAGTCCCCAAAAAAAGCATATGCTCAAGATAATGTGCCATACCTTGTTGACTCATAGGGTCATGAAGCAACCCGACCCCCACACTTAATGCAGCTGCCGACTTTTCTACTTTTGGATCTGAGATCAATAACACATCGATACCATTTTCAAGTGTCATTGTTTCATATTGTCGATTATCATTTGGACTGACAACTAAAGAGTCTGAAATCAAAGAAGCTGAAACGCTATTATTGACCGTTGATGTCGTCGAGCAGCCCGTAATGACGAACAGCGACAGTGCACTTAATGCGAATAATCTTTTCATATACTTTCCATAATAAATTTACTATTTAATATAGTCATAATTTCCTTGCCAATTTGCAATCATAAACGTACTTTGTTTGTAACACTCTGTAAAAAGGCATCTTAATATGCAGCACACCCCGTTACTTTTAGTCATATTCGCTATGTTTGGCCAAACTCTACTCACACTTTTGGTGATGTTTATTATGGGTAAACGCCGATTCAAAGCGGCCAAGAATAAGTTAGTCGATAAAAATGCATTTAAAACGATGGATCTGACGACCGCGCCTGAAGATGTCATCGTTGCGGGAAGAAATTTCAGTAATCAATTTGAAATTCCTATGCTATTTTTCGTTGTATGTGTGTTGGCTATTGCCTTGAATAAAGTGTCATGGGTCTTTGCTCTGAGTGCGGTGCTTTTCGTGATTTCTAGACTAGTCCATAGTTACATACACCTCAGTACCAATCATGTACTCATGCGATACCGCACATTTCTTATCGGCTGTGTCTTCCTTATTATCCAATGGGTAGTAATAATATTCACACTTTTATAACAAAAGGTTATAAAAAAGCATCACCTTGTAACGTATTGTTCTTTTCCTCTTGAAATATTTTGATAGGATAAGCCCCGAAAAATAAAAAATCGGGGCTGTCTAGGATGAATAACGAAAAAGAAATCTGTGATTTTGGGTTGCATAGTGGTGAATCATATCGTGCTTTGCCTGTGACATTTTTAAATTGGATGGTTGAAACCGATCATTTAAAGTCTCACATTGCCAAGAATGAACTGCAACGAAGAAGCATGGCTGTACAATCTGCGAATGAGGTATCAAAAAACTCCTAATATTTGCATTTATTCTTAGAGCTTTTAGTTTAAACTAGGGCATAACTATTTTATTCCACAAAATTATATTATGCGCATAACTTTGTTCGCGAGTTGCTTGCTTTTATCGGCATGTAACTTATTACCGACGTCTTCTGATAACACCTCAGAATCTAAAGCCAAATACTTAACTGTTTTGCATACCAATGATCATCATGGCCGCTTTTGGCATAACGAAGATGGTGAGTATGGCATGGCAGCTCGAAAAACACTCATAGATGAATTACGACTTACAGCAGCCAATAAAGGTCATAGTGTTTTACTGCTCTCTGGTGGTGATATCAATACAGGGATCCCTGAGTCTGATTTGCAAAAAGCCGAGCCTGACTTTAAAGGGATGAGCCTAATCGGTTATGATGCAATGGCGATAGGTAATCACGAATTCGATAATCCCTTATCTATTTTAGACAAGCAAATTGCTTGGTCTAACTTTCCTTTGTTATCAGCCAATATTTTGAACAAAGACGATCACTCTCACGCCTATCAACCTTATACCATTATAAATAAAGGTGGCTTAACCATAGGTATTGTCGGTCTAACAACGGTAGATACTGCAAAAATTGCTAACCCTACTTATATTGGGGAACTAGATTTTGTGGAGCCATCAGCTATTACCAAACAGGTCGTTGATGAAATTCGTGCAAAACAAAACATCGATGTCATGATTGCAGTAACTCACATGGGCCATTATCACGACGGTAAATACGGAATAAATGCGCCTGGTGACGTAACGTTAGCACGTGCGCTAGCACCGGGGACATTAGACATTATTATTGGTGGCCATTCTCAAGAACCCATTTGTGTAACTGATACAGGTGCTGAAGACCCGCATTTTGCGCCTGGTAAATCATGTCAACCAGACCAACAAAATGGCACTTGGATTATGCAGGCACACGAGTGGGGTAAGTACGTCGGCAAAGCAGAGTTTAAAATTGAAAATGGCCAGAAATCACTGCTAAGCTATGAACTCATCCCGGTCAACCTTAAAAAAGCCGATGGCAATTATGTTCAATCGCATATAAAACCTGACAAAAAGCTACAAGACTTCCTACAACCTTATCAATCTATCGGTGAAAAGCAATTAACTAAAACGGTCGGGTCAATCGACAAATACTTAGATGGAGGCCGAAATACCGTTCGGTTTAAGCAAAGCAAACTGGCTGATTTGATCATAAAGGCACAAATGGCTGCGGTGAACGCTGATTTTGGCCTTATCAGTGGCGGTGGTATACGTCATAGTATTAAAGCGGGTGATGTCAGTTATAAGGATGTACTGAAAGTACACCCATTTAAAAACAGGATAACAAAAATTACCTTTACAGGTGAGCAACTATATCAATACCTGAATGTTGTTACTCAATTTCCTGCAGATTCAGGTGCTTACTTACAGTACTATGGTATAACATTTGATATTGAATCTGGAAAATTAGTCAACTTAAAAATAAAGGGTGAGGCATTTCAAGCAGATAGCACTTATACCATGAGTATTAACAGCTATAATGCCGCAGGTGGAGATGGCTACCCACTGCTTAATAAACACTCAGGATTTGCTTCGAGTGATTTAACTGACTCTGAAGTATTGATCAATTACCTCCAAAACCACTCTCCAATTAAAGTCGACCAGCTATAAACTAGACTTTAAAAGGCATAGCGCCTATATGGGCTATGCCTCAAGTTCAATAACAGACCTCTACACATGCACCAGTTAGTTGCTGCGTTTAATAGTCACTTTGTAAATTTTGTTACTTCCCGATCACTTCAATATCTGCGAGCAAAACGTCAGATAAGCCATAACTATGTAATTTAGAACGGGAGCCCTCACCATGTGCTTTTGGTGGGTAATACTTCATTTTAAGCTCGCTATGCTCAGCCATGATCTCGTCTAATGCTGCTCTTATCTCACTTAATGTTTTTTCCAAGCTCGAAGAAAAGTTAGGGCGCTTACGAATGGTGTGTCCTAATGTAATTAACCTGTCAAAATACTTGTCAGCGATTACCATTAATTCATCGGGCACATCTTTATTCTGATTTAGTATTACGTCAGGTTGTGCTTCGCAGAATTCTACCAACGCTAAATAAAAACACAGTGGTTTATTGGCAAGCTTAACCGCATCTTCCTTCGCACAATTGAGCATAACTGTTTTAGTATATAGGTCAACAACCAATCTTTTTGGTATTTTTGACTCAACATTTGTGCTGGTAGTACGCACTTTATCTCGTACAACCCCAGTACTCACCCAGCCAAAAAAAGCAGAATTTAATAACGCGAGCACAAATGGCAAGATATAGGCTGATTTGTTGTGCTGGGTATCAACATTAAAAGACACGTATATAGTACGATGTGCCGCAGCAAGCGGTTTTACCACGGTACTATCATGCTCTGGTAATTTAGAAATACTAATTTCTTTTAGTGATACCCTCGCCGCTTGGCTCCCAAGCCTGCTGTTTATTTTCTCAATATAAGATGCGACAACGTTTGGGTTGCCAGAATAGCTAAAAAACGGATCAGCAATGGGCAATGCATTTATGTCCAACGCAACGCGAGTAATAATTTGTGATGCTTGTTGATTTATGTCTTGTTCAATTTGTATAGTTTGTGCGCGATAAAATATTCCTGTGAAAATACCTGATATAACAATGAATAAAGTAATATTTTTCCAATGCGGCATCACACTTGCTCCCCTAAAAAGTGATAAGGTGATTTCTCGCATTGCCAATACTGTTGTAATGACTTGAAATAAGAAGAACTGTGCGAACGAGCAAGCGCGCTAATCACTGATTGTAACTCGCATGCTAAGTCTATATTCTCGTCATTCATTTTTAAAAACCATCGGCTGCCCACGATTTCGCCGCCAATTGGGACTATATAATTATTAGAAAAACGCACTTGGTCGTCTTTTCTCCAATATGACGAAATAATATCAACCTCGCCTTTTGCCAGTTTATCTCGTAATGACGTATGAGTACTCGCATAAACAATATCTAACGCGTCTAAATCAATATCTAACTGCTTAAACGCCTGTTTTGGTAATATATGGCCTGAACGACTGGTTGGGTAGTCAAGTAAGCCAATTCGTTTATCTAAAAAATAGGCTTTATTTAACTTAGGTTTCTCTTTATTTGAAATAAAAAACGCAGTGTAATTTTGATACCCAATAATAGGCCGGTAGTTGTGTGTTGATTCAGCCATGAGTGCTTGCATAACATTCTCTTTGCTTAATATCACATCCGCAACACCTTTGGCTAAAAACTCTATTTGCTCAGCTAAGTTGCCCCCCCAATATATTTCAACGTGCCCATACTGCTTGGCAACAACCTTACTCTCACAAAGCCCTTCTTTTATGTCTATGGCTAATCGCTCGATAGGAACATGCACCCGTAATACTGATTTATTTGCAATAGAAGAGGTCGTGCATTGGTAAGAATGTGTCAACACATGGGCTACATCATCTATGTTTGATTTACTAAAAGCCTGACCTAAAACCCAGCAGGCCCACATAGATAGAAACAATAATGTAACAATAGAGGGTTTATTGATTAGAATGTTATGATATCTCAAGGGTAATTTATTCTTATAGTGCCGACTTAGCCATTAGACCAGCAATCCTTACTTATTACAATAAGTAATTTTACTTAAACTCTATAAACCCTTGAATTACATACTTTATTAACAAGAAATTATGAATCCCGTTAAGTCCTTTTTATTTCTTGAAAAATACGGACAATTGACCTTATCGAATAGTCGTCATTGGCGACTTTTTAACAATGAAGAAAATGCATATGTTAGTTAAAAAGCTCTCTGTAATTGCACTTGTGGGTGTGTTGTCTAGTTCATTTAATGCCGTAGCATGGGGCCAAAATGGTCACCGCATTATAGGTAAAGTTGCTGAAGATCATCTAACAGAAACAACCACGAAAGCTCTGACCCCTCTTTTAGAAGAAAGTTCACTGGCGCAAATATCAACTTGGGCAGACGAAATGCGCTCTGACAGCAGTGACTTCTGGCGTAAAAAGTCCACAAAATGGCACTACATCAACATTAAAGATGCGAGCAAAATGCACAACCATGTTGACTATACGATTTCTTCAAAAGATCAAGTAAAGCACATCCTAGATGGTATTTACTACGCAAAAAACACCCTTCAATCTAATGATAAATCAATAGGTGAGAAACGCTTTGCCCTGCGTTTTTTAGTGCATCTTGTGGGTGATAGCCACCAACCATTTCACGCAGGACGTGGCGAAGACCGTGGCGGAAACCTAATCAAAGTGACATTTTTTGGTGATAAAACAAACCTACATTCAACGTGGGACACTCGCTTAATTGAAAATGAGAGTCTATCTTACAGTGAGTTTGCAGAATTCATAAAAACGTCAAATAAAACCATTATAAGTGATTACCTTGATAGTGAGCCTGCAGACTGGTTATTAGAAAGCCATTATATTTCGGATAAAGTCTATAACTTAAATGAAACTGAAATAAGTTATGGGTACATTTATAAATATATGCCGACTGTAAGAACACGCCTACAACAAGGTGGTATTCGTTTAGCTGGCTTATTGAATCAAATTTTTGACAAAAATGCAGCGCCTTTAAAAGAAGCACTCAAGACTTCAAAAGTAACCGCTGTTAAATAAACTATTCAAAACACGGGAAACGACATAATGAAAACTCTATTGCGCAAAACAGCCCTATCACTTGCTATTGCAGCAAGCATCGGTGCAAGTGGAGCTGCATTTGCTAACGACACAGCTTCTAGTATGAAAGGTCAAGTTGTTGGTCCTCAAGGGAACCCCGCTGCTGGCACGAAAGTGACGATTATCCACACTCCGTCAGGCTCAGTGAAAACCACAGTGGTAAATGAAAATGGCACGTTTTCAGCAAAAGGGCTACGCGTAGGCGGCCCTTATCAAGTTATTATCGATTCGAACAAATTTGAAGATACATTGGTTGAAGACATTTATTTGTCTTTAGGTAAAACGTATCCCGTGACTGTTCAACTAAATTCTCAGCAAAACATGGAGCAGATTGTTGTTACCGGTCGCCCTATGACCATGCAATCTGGTGGTACAGGCCCTGCAACTCATTTCTCACTCGCAGACCTGCAAGAAAAACCTGCAATAAACCGTGATATCAAAGATATTGTACGTACTGATCCACGTATTTATGTAGATGAAAGCAGCTCTGGTGCCATTCAATGTGCTGGGGGTAACCCGCGTTTTAACAGTTTAACTGTTGATGGTATGCGCATGAACGATAACTTTGGCCTCAACCGCAATGGTTACCCAACAGAGCGTATGCCTTTCTCATTCGATTCAATTGCCCAAGTTGCTGTTGAGTTAGCACCATTTGATGTGCAATATGGTGGTTTCACATCATGTAATATCAATGCAGTAACAAAATCAGGTACCAATACCCTATCTGGTGGTGTGTTTTTTGATTACACCAATGACTCACTGTCAGGTGATAAAATTGATGGTAAAGAGCAAGCCATCGGCGACTACAATGAAAAGCGTTATGGCTTTAATGTAGGCATGCCATTAGTAGAAGATACGCTGTTCTTATTCACCAGTTATGAAAAGCTAGAAGGTGCACAAGTTTTTGAATATGCTCCGCTTGCAAACGGTAAAATAAGCCAAGCGACGATTGATAACATTGCGGCAATATCACTCGACAAATATGGCTATGATGCAGGTTCGCTTGTTCCTAGCATGCCAGTTGAAGATGAAAAGCTATTGGTAAAACTTGACTGGAACATCAACGATGACCACCGTGCAAGTTTTGTATACAACTACAACGATGGCTTTACGTTATCTCAATCAGATAGCGGCTCTGATAGAATCTCATTGTCTAACCACTTCTATGAGCGTGGTGCAGAACTTCAATCATTTGTGACCTCTCTTTATTCAGATTGGAATGACGTATTTTCGACAGAAGTACGCATCGGCTACTCCGAACTAGATAACCGCCAACTTTCATTAGACCAAACGTCAGGCTTTGGTGAGTTTAGAATTGACACGGGTGATGTTGATGTATACCTCGGCCCTGATGATTCTCGTCAAGCAAATAAATTAAAATACGACAACCTATCGTTAAAGTTTGCCGGTACATACTACCTAGACGATCACGAACTGTCATTTGGTTATGAGCGTGAAGAACTCGACGTATTCAACATGTTCGTACAGCACAATGAAGGTGAGCACCGTTTTGGTAGTATCGAAGACTTTGAAAATGGAGTTGCCCGTGTTTACTACGGTAATGCGTCATCGCATAACCCTGTCGATGCTGCAGGTGAATTTAAGTACGCATTAAATACCCTTTACGCGCAAGATAAGTTCGACCTAATTGACTACGACATTACCCTAACAACTGGTTTGCGCTACGACTGGTATACCAGTGACGATGTACCTGCACATAACCCGAATTTCCAAGAGCGTTTTGGTTTTTCTAATCAGCAAAACTTAGATGGCGTTGACCTCATTCAACCACGTTTTGGCTTTAACTGGATTTACGACGACCAACTAGAAATTCGGGGTGGCTTTGGCTTATATTCTGGTGGTAACCCGAATGTTTGGATCTCAAATAGCTACTCGAACGATGGCGTACGTAATATTCAAGAGAGTGAACGTGGTGTTCAATTACTAGGCCCAGATGCCGTTGCCTTTGTTGATGGCGGAAAAGCAGGGTTTGCAATCCCGCAAGAATTATACAATGCGGTAGGCTCAGGCAGCGCAGATGACAGCACTAACGTCACTGACCCTAACTTTGAACTCCCATCAGAGTGGAAATATTCACTCGGTGCGACCTACGTCACTGAGTCTGACTATGTCTTTACGGTTGATTACTTATATACCGACAAACAAGACTCTGCGATTGTACGCAACTTAACCCTTGCGAGTACCGAAACTGCTCCAGATGGTCGTCCTATTTATAACGACGACCTTCATTCTCGTAAGTCAGACCTGCTATTAACCAATGTCACGGGTGATGATGGATATACTCATGTTTTATCATTTGGCATGAATAAGTCACTTGATAACGGCATCGATGTGGCGCTTTCATATGCGTATACCATGTCGAATGATGTTCACCCAATGACAAGTTCAGTGGCATTTTCAAACTTTCATGGTATTGCCGCTCATGACCCGCAAAACCCTGGTGTATCTACGTCAAACTATGAAATTCCACACCGCGCCACCATGTCTTTATCGTACAAGCATGAGTTCATTGATGGACTAGCAACTAAGTTCAGCGTATTTGGTCAAGCAAGTATGACCAACCCATACTCTTATACGTTTGATAACACTCACATGTTTGGCTTTGCCGACAGTAAGCGTGACTTGTTATATGTACCACGTGTTGACGATGGTCACGTAGTTTATGGTGCAAATGACAAAGGTGAAGCATTTGACAAAGCCGCATTTGATAAATGGGTTGAACGTGAAGGTTTATCACGTGGTGAAATTCAAGGTCGTAACTCACAAGATGGTGATTGGTGGGTCACGTTTGATTTGAAAATTGAGCAAGAATTTGCTGGTTTCTCTGATAACCACAAAGGCTCAGCGTTCTTCGTAATCAAAAACGTAGGCAACTTACTCAATGACAATTGGGGCACCCTCAACACCGGTAGCTTTATGCAAAATGCCGTGACTGCGTCAATAAATGACAATGGTCAATATGTGTTTCATAAATTTAATAACCCATCAGGTACTGACTTTGAAATTAAACCTTCATTGTACGAAATTCGCCTCGGGGTAAAATACGACTTTTAAGTTTTAACGGGTTCAAGGAGTTAACCCACCTGTAAAATACGATATTTATAAGCGGCTAATGTGCTTAAATTGCAAATTAGCCGTTATTTATCAAACACAAAGTAACCGATAAATAAGCTTAAATATTGTAATTTATAAATTAAACCGTTGCAGATTAAAACACCTGCTTTACTGCAACATACTATAAAAATACTGGTAATACTGAAAAGTTACAGCTTTTTTGCTATTCGCACAGTAGTAGCAATTTAAATAACCTTACACGGGAAACAACACAATGAAAAACGTTCGCTTGACTCAAGTAGCCGGCGCGTTAGCGCTCGCTTTGGGCGTATCTGTAAGTGCATTTGCATCTGATACGTCATCAGCCATGCGCGGTAAAATCACCACACCTGCTGGTGACGCTGCTGCCAACGTTAAAGTTACAGTTATTCACGAGCCAACAGGCACAACGAGCACATTCACAACCAATGACTCTGGTGCATTTATTGCCAAAGGGTTACGCGTTGGTGGTCCTTACCGCGTGGTGCTTGATTCTGATATTTACTCAGACACTGAATTAGATAACATCTTTCTTGAGCTAGGTGACACGCATCGTCTTGTATCTCAACTTCAGCCTCTACAAAAAGTAGAAAAAATTGAAGTAACGGGTTACCGTATCGTACAACAAGCAGGCGGTTCAAACAGCGTATTCGGTGCAGACACCATTGCAAATACCCCAAGCTTTAACAACGATATTAAAGACATTGCCCGTTTAAACCCACTGGCTAGTATTAACGGTAACGGTGAACTTACAATTGCGGGAAATAACCCAAGAACAAACGGTTTAACCGTTGATGGTATTGGCCAGAATGATGACTTTGGTCTTAGCTTCGGTGGCTACCCTACGGCACAGCCACCAGTAGCACTTGATGCCATTGAGCAAATCTCAGTTGATGCTTCGCCATTTTCTGCAAAAAAAGGGAATTTTGGCGGTGGTACCATCAATGCTGTAACTAAATCTGGATCAAATGAATATACTTTCACCAGTTTCTACGAAACAAGTACCCCTAGTCTTGGCGGTAAAGTAGATAACCTCTCTGAGGTTAAAGAAGATGGCAGACCTGCACTAGATGAAGACGGCCACAGAATCTACGAGACAGCAAGTACCGATCCTATCGTTACAGAAAAACGTCTAGGCTTTAGCACTGGTGGCGCACTAATTGAAGACGAGCTTTTCTATTTTGTGAACTACAACTCTTGGAAGCAAGAGATGGAAATGGATTATGGATTTGATGGCTCTGGTAAATCACATGAATTCGATGTAAGTGAAGCAAGTTATAACCAATTTATCGGCACGTTAAATAATGTATATGGCCTAGACGATAACTTTGGTGGAAACCCAGAAGACACCAGTGACAGCTTGCTTGTTAAGTTAAGCTGGAACATCAATGATATGCATCGTGCTGATTTCACTTATCAATGGCAAGATGAAGAAGAAACGAAAGGCTTCGCTACCGGTGGTGGTTCTGTAAAGATGGCATCTAGCCGTTATCAGTACGTCACTAAATTCAATAACTTTGCCACCAAGATTTACTCTGATTGGTCTGATGATTTTACTACTGAGCTAGGTATTTCATATAAAGATGTAACCAATGACAGTATTTCAAACTCTCAGCTTGGTTCAATCAAAGTGTACGTTGACGGTGGCCGTGGAGATTCATTTGAATTTGGCCGCGATATCAATCGACATGAAAATGAAGGTGAAACACAGACGCTTGCTGTTACGTTCGATGCGAGTTATTTACTTGGTGAGCATGAAATTAACTTTGGTGCAGAGTTGAAAGATATGCGCCTTTATAATTTATATGCTAGAAACTCCAGAGGTTCATGGGACTTTGGAAGTTTAGAAGACTTTACGAACAAAAAACTACATTTAAACCGTGATAACTACCAATTTGACTACTCTAATGCATACACGGGTAATGCAAATGACCTGGCCTACGATGCAACGCGTGAGCAAATAGCGCTTTATGTTGAAGATACGTTTTACCCTACCGATGATTTAGAGTTAACGGCTGGTGTACGCTATGAGCGTTTGTCTTCGAGCGATAAACCATCACTTAATACTGCATTCCAAAATACCTATGGTTACACAAACCAAGAGAATTTAGACGGTGCTGATATTATTCTACCACGTGTTGGCTTTAAGTATTACGCAACTGAGTCACTAACAATTAATGGTGGTATTGGTCGATTCCAAGGTGGCGTTCCAAGTATTTGGTACAACAACCCATTCCAAAACGATGGGATCACATACGTTGCGGCCTCACAAAATGCCATCAACGATTACTTCTCTGGGATTGAACAGGTTGATATTACACAAGTACCTGAGCAAATTGTTAATTCATTAGAGCAAGGTGCCGGCAGCACAGCTTATACCGACCCTAATTTTGAATTGCCATCAAGTATTCGCGCCCAAGTAGGCTTTGAGTATGATTTTGATTCGGCGTTACTAGGTGATGGATTTAAGTGGACAGCAGAGCTTGCGTACCACAGAAAAGAGAACGAAGCTGTTTGGCACAATACAGCTATTTCACCAAAGCTTGATGAGAATGGTGATATCGTTCGTTCAGCAACGGGGCGTATTATATATGACACAATGTACTCTGGTGATCTAAGAGATAATTACGACATCATGATGACTAACGCTGACGAAAGTGCACGTTCAATTATTTTCTCAACAGCGATTGCAAAACAGTGGGACAACGGCCTGTATGTTTCTGCAAGTTACACACACCAAGATGTAGAAGACGTAGCGCCTGGTAGTGCATCAACTGCCGATGGTAACTATAAACACGCTACAACACACAGCCGTAACGTAGATCTGGTTAGCCGTGGTCACTATGAAGTTGAACATAACTTAAAAATAAACATTAGCTATCAAACTGAGCTCTTCGATGGCTATGCGTCTAAGTTTAACGTATTCTTCGAACGTCGCTCAGGTAGACCTCTTAGCTATACAATGGGCTCATTCCGTGATGGCGACTTTGGTGATACAAGAGACTTCAATAGTACTTCAGCTTACTTAGCTTACATCCCTACTGGTGCGGATGATGCCAATGTAAACTGGGATGAATCTGGCCTATCTTGGAGCGAACTTGAAACACTACTAAATAGAGCCGGTATTTCTGAACGAGGCCAATTACTTGGTCGCAACACAGGGACTCAACCTTGGGTTACAACTATGGACGTCAGCTTTAAGCAAGAGATCCCTGGTTTTTCTGAAGGTCATAAAGGCGAAATATATTTCATGGTTGAAAACTTCGCGAACCTGTTGAACAGCGACTGGGGAATTGAAAAGAAAATTCAATATGCAGACCAAAAACTATATGACTTTGGTGGCCTAGATGATAACAACAAGTTAATCATTGACCAACGTTACCAAGGTTCAGATGTTCGTAACTACTCTACAATAGTTAAAGGCTCATCTGCATGGCAAGCTAAAATTGGTATTCGTTACACGTTCTAATATGAATTGGTGCACTTAAATACGCTATTTAAGTGCACTTTTATAACAATACACCGTATCGAGTATCTAACACGCAAATTAGATAAACTCTAAAGGCCAGTGTTCACTGGCCTTTTTTATGTGTACTTATTTAATTTCGATATTTTATCCATCTTCAATACTATATTATTCACATTTAAAATTGGAAAACCCAACGATAAAAAGCTGTAAGCTTGCATTTCAAAGGATTTTGAAACATGAACATTGAAAAAAAATATCAAAACGCAACAACGTTGGCACTTATAAGT